>CAIJPI010000286.1 GCA_903822525.1 uncultured Bacteroidales bacterium
AGGTTCAAGGGTTGTGGGTTTGAAATGTTTGAAGGGTTTGAACTGGTTTTTTTAGTTACTATTCTCAGTGGTTCTTAGTGACCTTAGTGCCTCTGTGGTTAAAAAAAAGTTTCAGAGTTTCAGGGTTTCAGGGTTGCTCAACTCACCCGGATGGCTTTCGCCCACTCTCTCCATCACTCCCTCTCTCCCCATCACCCACTCTCTCCATCGCCCCCTTTCTCCCCCTCACCTTTTTTATATTTGATAAAAATAAATTTTCCAGATTTAATATTAAAGAGATAAAATAAAAATAAATATTCAAATAAATTATATATATTTTTTTTCCTTGTAGGGGTAAACCCGTTTTCAAGTGTCTTTATAATATCTATATATATCTACAGGGTGTTTATAGAGTGCCTGCATTTCTGAAAAATGGGTCCTGCATTCTGAAGCAGAATCGTAATGAGTATGAATTATTTTATATATGAATGATAAACAGCGGAATACAGCAAGAAATAAATTTTTATTTCCAGGAATTCAATTTGACCTTTCGGGGCATATTCCTATTATATGCTGTTAGCAATGAGATAAATTATCTGAGTTAGCATATACTTACCTGAGTAATTCCTAAAAATTAAATTTTAATTAAAAACAAAGAAGAGAAAAAACAGACAGAGAAAAATTAAACACCAGGCAAAGTGCGAAAATTTTCGCACACTATTATTTATTTAGTATTTACAAAAAAGCAAAAAGTATGAAAAAAGTTTTCAAAACTCTGCGGATATTATTTGTTGTTATACTGACAACATTAACATTCGTAACTCAAACCAATGCTCAAACAACTATTACAGTAGGTAATGGCACTGTTAGTTGTGCCTATCCTTATACAACGTATTGGATGGCGGGCAGAACACAGCTGCTTTATACGGCTGCTCAACTGGCTGCCGCAGGGGCAACCGCTGGTTCAATAACCAGTATCGGATTCCAGGTGTCAACGGCTGATGCGGCAACCATGAATGGGTTCAATATCAGTCTGGGAAACACTTCCGCAACAACTCTAACAGGCTGGGTGAGTTCAGGAATGCAGACCTGCTATTCAGGCACGTATGCTGTACCTGGTACAGGATGGCGGATGATTACACTTCAAACTCCGTTTGCATATGATGGTTCAAACCTGATTGTGAATGTCTGCTTTACCAATTCAAGTTATACATCTTACTCTTATGTTTTAGGAACTGCAGCTCCGACAGGACAAATTATGCCTTACTATATGGATGGTATTAACGGCTGTTCCTTTACCGGTGCTGCCTATACCGGATATACCGGTTTGCCAAATCTTCGTATTGTAGCAACACTGGCACCTGTTACCATTCCCGGAACAGCAGTTATTAATGCTCCTGCAAATGGAGCAACCGGTGTTCTGACTGCAGCTACGCTAAACTGGACTGCTCCTACAACAGGTAGTGCTCCTACCGGGTATAAGCTGTATTTCGGTACAAATAACCCTCCAACCAATATTGTTAATGGTACCAACCTTGGCAATGTACTTACCTACGATCCTACACCGGATATGGCTTTCAATACCACCTATTACTGGAAAGTTGTTCCTACCAATTCAGCAGGTGATGCTACAGGTGCTCCTGTATGGTCATTTACCACTATGGCAGGTTTCGGCGATCTGAAAGGTTTTGTACTCAACTGTTACGGAGTTCCTGTTCAGGGTGCAACCGTTGCAGCAGTGGGACCAGCTACCTATACTACCGCTTCGGCTCTCGACGGAAGTTATCAGTTCCTTGCTATTCCTTCAGCTACCTATACCGTAGGGGCTCAAAAATCAGGGTATAATACAGTTACTGTTCCTGGTGTTGTTGTTACCGCAAGTGGCACAACCAACCAGAACATTACCCTTACCCAACCTGCCATGACCGTTCTTCCTAACCCTAACAATGTTACCGTTAGCCCGAACGAATTGTATAATGGTGCTTTTGCTGTCACCAACCAAGGTTGCGGACAACTTACCTGGACAGCCTCAATCGGAAGCTGGAGCAGCGCAAACCATTCGTGGTTCAGCATGCCTACCCTTACAGGCACAGTAGCGCCTTCGAGCAATATAAGCGCACCAGCCATGTTCAATGCATCGGGCCTTGCAACAGGCACAACTCTTTCAGCAGTTGTTACCTTTACTTCAAATCCTGATGTAGGCACTTTGGTAGTTCCTGTTAGCATGTCGGTTTCCGGTGCAGCTCTTGTACCAGTTACCAACCTGGCCGGAACCCTTACCGATCAGTTCACCGGTGCTGTTACCCTTAACTGGACTTGTGCACCTGGTGCAGGATTCCTTTATTATACGGTAAAACGCGGTGGAACCCAGATCGCTGTTGTTCCTTCGGCAACTACCTATAACGATGTACTTCCTACATACGGATCGTACACCTACGAAGTAGCCGCATGGTATACCGACGGACAAACAGCCCCTGCAAGTGTAGTGGTTGAATGGCCTAACCCAACCATGACCTGGACACCTGCTACTCTTGCAGCCACCGTATGGTCGACCCGTAGCAAAATTGTTCCTCTAACTGTAGGTAATACAGGCCAGGGTACATTAGCTTTCGAATTCCCTGATTATACTGACAACGCTGGTCACAGCCCGCTTGC
>CAIJPI010000287.1 GCA_903822525.1 uncultured Bacteroidales bacterium
GCCCGGAAATGGGTTGTAAAACAGAAGTATTATGCCTTAGCCAAAAGTGGGAGGACTTACACAGATATTAAATTGGAACTGAGTGTGGAATTTGGTTTGTCGGTAAGTACAATTGAGAAAATGATTTACAGGAAATGAGAACTCAGCCCTAAATCCCCTCTATTTGAAGGAAAGCGAGGAGACTTGTAGACGAGAGATTTGAGTAATTGGCAAAGTGAAATCCATTCAGAATTTAAAATAACGCGAAATGGCATACAAAACCGAGGAGCTTTTAAAGCAAGCAATAGACGCGATTACCGAACACAAGCTGATATTTATAGATGAGGTTGTTTCGTTCATGGATTGTTCAAGGTCAACGTTTTATGAAAAAGAACTGGACAAATCGGACATACTAAAAGAGTTGATACTCAAAAATAAGAATGAAATGAAATCAGGCTTGAGGAAGAAGTGGTACAACTCGGATAACCCAACCGTGCAAATTGTGTTGTACAAACTAATTGGCTCAGATGATGAAGGCGACAAAATAAACAACCAACGCATCAGGCATGAATTTCCGGAAGGCATAGTAATAAACCTGAAAGATGGAAGTGGATCTTAGTTACGGGTATGTGTTTAAAAAGACTTTGGCAGCCTACAAGGAAAAAAAGAAGATAATTATCCACAAAGGCGGCACGGGGTCGGGCAAAACGTATGACCTGATGATATTCCTGATTTTTGTGGTTGCCATGCGGGAGAAAAACAGGGTAATTACCATAGTGTCGGAATCGAAACCGCATTTGGATATTGGGGTTATTAGGATATTGAAACAATTGATGATACAAACCGGTACATTTAGTACCGATGACTTTAATATATCTACAGGCCGTTACACCTTTAAGACCGGTTCGATTATAGAGTTTTTTTCGGCTGACCGTATAGACAAAGCCCTTGGTGCAAGGCGTTATATGTTGTACGGGAATGAGATAAACTCGTTAAAATTTGAGGTGTGGGACGAGCTGGCCCGGCGGTCGGAATTTGTGATTGGTGACTTTAACCCGACAAGCCAGTTTTGGCTGGAGAAATTTATTGAATATTATGGTGAGGTTGAGGTGATTTTGAGCAACTACACCAAGAACCCTTTCCTTACTGAAGTGGAAAGGTCGAGGATTGAAAGGCGTGTACAGATAGACCCGAATTTCAAGAGGATACATGTGGATTGTGAATATGGGAGTTATGAGGGTTTGGTGTTTACTGAATTTGCAGAAATTGACGCAATGCCGGAAGGGCTTGCCAGGAACTTCGGGATAGATTGGGGTTTTTCGAATGACGACACAGCCGTGATAGAAATAGGGATAAAGGGGAACAATATTTATATGAACGAAAAAATTTACCAGACCGGATTGACGAATTCGGATTTGGCTAAACTGTTGGTGGAAAGGGGTGTGTTGAAATATCATGATGAGATTGTGGCTGATTCGGCAGAGCCTAAGAGTATAGAGGAGTTGCGCCGGGCAGGTTTTACAATAATACCATGCTTTAAAGGAGAAGACAGCATCAGAAAGGGGATTGATTATATGAAGTCGCACAATTTGTTTGTTACGAAGAAATCAGTCAACCTAATCAGGGAGTTGAGGAATTATTCGTGGGCCAGGGATAAAAGCGGAAATGCGACCAATAAGCCAATGGACTTGTTCAACAATGCCATTGACGCGGCACGTTATGCCATCATGGCAAAGATTATTATAAACAGGAAAAGGATGGTGAAGGTTTCGAGAGTTTAGAGTGAAAAGGGAAGAACGAATAGTGAAAAGGGATAGTGCATAGAAATGCCTGGGATGTTGTTCAAATGGGAATAATCCCCGGGCACATTGTGCCGCTCATATTCCTACTTATTACCGACTGTAATTCTTTCTAAGTATATCAAATTACTGATGAACAAATGATTATATACATTTCTGTAAAAAACGTTTTAAATACTTTCTTCCTGATTGAAGGATTACTACCTCACCAGCACCACCATCCCCCTCTTTTCCCTTACTGCACCGGAGGTATTGCTGTATTTTACATAGTAAACATACGTGCCAACCGGGGCGGCGGCTCCGTCGATAATACCGTCCCAGCCTTGGGTAACATCGTTGGTGAAATAAACCTGCTTTCCCCAGCGGTCGTACATATAGAGGGTGTAGGAACTTATTTTTTCGGGGGTGGTTACGGGTTTGAACACGTCGTTCAGTATGTCGCCATTGGGTGTAAAAGCGTTGGGCATGGTAAGGGGCGCAAAGGCGGTAAGCATCAATACCGAATCGGTGGCCGTGCAGCCGCCTATGGTGGTAAGGGTTACTTTGTACCAGCCTTCGGCGGTTACCGTTATGGAATAAGTGCTGTCCGTTGTGCTCCAGGTGTAGCGGTAGTAGCCGGGGTTGGCTTCGAGGGTGTAGGTTTGGTCGAAGAGCAGGGTGTCGTTGGTAAAGCCGGAAACGGGGGTTGGGGTTACGTTAACCTCCGTGCTATACTGGTTTTGGCAATGGTTGGTGTCGCTGAGGCTTACGCTATATTGCCCTGCTGATGACGGTGTAACTGAGGTTAATGTTATTGAATTGGTATTGCTGGCAAACCCGCCCGGGCCCGACCAAAGGTAGCTTATAGTGCCATTGCCTGTGCCTGTATGGTAGTTGGCGGCAAGTTGCAGGTCGGCACCTTCGCAGGTAGTGAGGGGCTGGGTAACATCCGCTTCGGGTATGCTGTACACCCTTACTTTTCCTTGTACCAGTTCACGGTTTATGCTGTTTCCAAGGCTATCAGTAAACACACAAATGCCCGGCGAAATATCCCATTTCAGCGAGTCCTGCCCCGCGTTGAGCGAAGCAAAGCTTAATTCCACCAAAGTAGAACCGTCCTGCAAGCTCACCGGGGTTTTGCCTGTCCATTTTATGCTCAATTCGCC
>CAIJPI010000288.1 GCA_903822525.1 uncultured Bacteroidales bacterium
AACCCTTGAACCCTTGAACCTTTGAACCTTTGAACCCTTGAACCCTTGAACCCTTGAACCCTTGAACCTTTGAACCTTTGAACCCTTGAACCCTTGAACCCTTGAACCCTTGAACCTTTGAACCCTTGAACCCTTGAACCCTTTAACCCTTGAACCCTTGAACCCCCAACCTTCTCAACATCCCATCTAACCTCAGACCGTCCATATATGTCGACCATAACAGTAGTTTCCGTAAATATCAGTGAAAAAAAAGGCACCATAAAAGTCCCTGTTGCCAAAATCGAGCTGAATGAACTTGGTGTTTCACACGATGCGCATGCCGGCGACTGGCACCGTCAGGTAAGCCTGCTTGCCGACGAAAGTGTACAACGTTTCACGCATGCCGCTGGGCGTAAGACAAATTACGGCGAATTTGCCGAAAATATTACAACAAAAGGGCTGGAACTCGTTAACACGCATCCTCTCGACAGGCTCAGTATAGGTGAAGTGGAGCTCGAAATCACCCAGATAGGGAAAGAATGTCACGGAACTTCCTGTGCTATTTTTAAGGAAGTAGGCAATTGCGTAATGCCTAAGGAAGGAATTTTTGCCCGTGTATTACAGAATGGAACTGTTAAGGCAGGCGATCAGGTTGTCTATACACCGCGTGTTTACAAAGTGACTGTTATCACTCTCAGCGACCGAGCCAGCCGTGGTGAATATGCTGATCGCTCAGGGCCAAAAATCGGGCAGCTGCTAACATCTTTCTTCGAAACCGAAGGCTGGAAATTTGTTATCGACCATAAGCTCATCCCCGATGATATAACTGCGCTCAGAACCCTAATGGAGGAAGCACGCGATACCCAGGCTGATATAGTGATTACCACCGGTGGGACCGGCATCGGACCTCGCGACATAACTCCGGATGTTGTAAAGCCTTTTCTCGATAAGGAAATTCCAGGCATCATGGAACTGATCAGGTTCAAATATGGCAGCATCAAACCCAATGCGCTGCTCTCAAGGGCAATTGCCGGCGTTATGAAGGGCTCCTTGGTATATACCCTGCCCGGAAGCGTAAAAGCGGTGGAGGAATATATGACTGAAATTGTTCCAACCCTGCGCCATAGCATATACATGCTCCATAACCTGGATGCTCATTGAGTTATACCGTATTTCTTTAGGTTGAATTCCGTCAGGGGCAGAAAAATTAATCCCTGATGGTTTTGTACATGAGTATGGCAAAAGTCCCTATTACTGCGCCACTCATGGCAACATATTTTATGGTAACATTATCGATAAGGTAAAACACCGAAACCAGCATCATACTCCACATCATTACAAGCGATACTATTTTAATGTGAAGTCGTATGCCTTTACGATCCAGAAAATCGCTCAGAATAGGACCGAAAACTTTATGGTTGATAAGCCAGTCGTGCATTTTTTTCGAACTGCGTGCAAACAAAAAGGAAGCCAGCAATAAAAATGGTGTTGCAGGCAACCCAGGTAATAAAATCCCCAGAGCTGCCAGTATTATACATAAAACACCTGCAATAATAAATAAAACACGCATAATAACCTTTCGTAGTATTCGGGGTAAAACAGAATAGCCTTTCCCGTTCAGCAGGCATGTGCTGCCTGACATATTTAAAAACAAGCTGGGAGCACTATGGTTCAATCCTGAATAAAAAAGCAACAGAGGCCATGTGTGAGCCTGCCGTAGGCAAAATTACCAACCTGTTATGCCCTTTCCGACTTTGCTTCCACATAAACCGTCCGCTTACAAATCCTACTGCCGACCCTATAACAACATCCGAAGCCCAGTGCTTATTGTCATATAGCCTTGATACGGCAGTGCCGGCAGCAATCGTATATGCCAGCACAGGAATCCAGATGGTACTGCTGTATTCCATGGCAAACACTGTAGCCACGCTGAATGCGGCTGCTGAATGCCCCGAAGGAAAACTGTTATATCCCGGATCACTCACAGGCCCATCCCATTGCGCATGATCAGGAATCTGATCCTGGAAAGGACGGTGACGGTGTGTGAGCTGTTTTGCAACCTGAACAAAGACCGAAGAAACTATAAATGCTTTGGCAGCAGTAAGTGATGTTCCAGCCAGTCGCTTGTCCTTTGCCAGCCTGCCACCAATATACAAACCACCTATCAGTACACAGGTGCCTTTCCCATTCCCCACTGGTTCAAAAATATACTTTGAAAAATTGTCGGCTGCAACTGACTGATGACCTGTAAAAAAAGCCTGAATTTTCTCATCCTGCGTATAAGCCAAAAATCCGGCCCCTGCTACTGCTCCGAATCCGATCCATTGATTTTTGCCCCACTTTGCCGGCGAGGTAACAAAACTCTTTGAATCATACCAATACGATCGGATATAATCTTTATTAAGCACCGGATACTGTAAGGTATCGTTGCCGCCGGCCTTCAGCCGGAAAGCAGCAATTAAAAGTAATAGGATAAGCGTCCCTTTCTTCATTCGATCCAATGTGTGGGTTGTTCCGGGAAAACAATGTTTCAAGACAAGAGCATTCTGATCCCTTCCTGTATTGGTTTTTATACTTTAAACTGAAAGCACAAGGTGTAAAAGTATAAAATCTTTAGTCCCGGAAATAAAATTAGTATTCAGCATGCATGGGGTATTGAAAATTGCCGTAAATCGAAATATTGCCATTTCCCGGCGACTGCTGAGTTGTATAAATTAATCGGTTCTACTGTTATTTTAGTGGGTCAAATCAAGTTGTCGGCAGTCGGAAGACGGAAGTCAGAATATCTCCTGAAAACTATTTTATTCAGAATAAGAAGCACATTGTAAGACGATTAACAGTATGCAACTTATTTTCAATTCATAGTATGTAAATTCGGGT
>CAIJPI010000289.1 GCA_903822525.1 uncultured Bacteroidales bacterium
CACTTATCCCATGTATCGAAAATGCCCGTTTGATGACCTTCCCAAACTACATAAAATTTACTTTTCGGCTTTTTCATGGCAGTTTGCAAAAGTACAGGAATTTGCCGTTCGAGCTTAGAAACTAAGTATGGTTTTTTGAAAAGAACTGAAAACTATGGATTGTAAATCTTCAAATGCCATAAAATCCTTATCAGAGCCGGTCTTAAAAATTATTTCTATATCTCTGACATTCTGTGTTTTAGACATATCATATTTTTGTTTGCTCATGCAATATTTTAGATTATTTTTATTTGCTGCAGCTACAGCCAATTGGAATTATCTTGTCTATTCATTATAAGCCACTTAGCAGTAATGAAATTATTTTTTTTATGCCTTGCGGAAAAATATAAGGAAAACGAAGTCAGCGTATTTGAAAAGTTTGAAAACGGATAAATAAAGCAAAAAAATATGAGATCCTATCACCTGGCCTTTTGGCTGATATTTATTCTTACCAATCCATTTATGTTTGTCGTGGCTCAGCAAAAATCAATCGACCAGAAGGTTGATTCCGTTTTGCGGCTCATGACGCTTGATGAAAAAATCGGACAGCTAAATCAGTATAACGATGACTGGATAGCTACAGGTCCTGTAACAGTTGACAGTGATAAATCGAACCAGATCCGTAACGGGCAGGTTGGATCCTTGCTGAACTGTCTTGGGGTTGAGCGTACAGCAGCCTGGCAAAGAATCGCTATGCAGTCGCGCATGAAAATCCCCTTGCTCTTCGGGCAGGATGTTATTCATGGTTTCAAAACTACCTTCCCTATTCCGCTGGCCGAAGCCTGCAGCTGGGATCCGGAGGCAATGAAATTATCGGCACAGATAGCAGCCGACGAAGCCAGCGCCAGCGGCATACACTGGACGTTTGCTCCCATGGTCGATATTGCCCGCGATCCACGGTGGGGTAGAATTATGGAAGGTGCCGGCGAAGACCCTTACCTTGGATCAGTAATTGCCAAAGCACGGGTTGAAGGTTTCCAGGGAGATAAATTGGGAGGGCTGAATTCGGTAATGGCCTGTGCCAAACATTTTGCTGCCTACGGTGCAGCCATTGGCGGCCGCGATTATAACTCGGTGGATATGAGCGATCGCATGCTGTGGGAAACTTATCTTCCTCCTTTTAAAGCAGCTGCTGATGCAGGCGTTGCCACTTTTATGAATTCCTTCAACGACATAAACGGGGTTCCGGCAACAGGAAATAAATATTTGCAGCGCGAAATCCTGAAAGGCAAATGGAATTTTTCCGGATTTGTTGTCAGCGACTGGGGTTCCATTGGCGAAATGATCAACCACGGAAATGTAAAAAACGATTATGAAGCTGCTTTGTCAGCCATTACAGCCGGCAGCGATATGGATATGGAAAGCCGCTGCTATAAAAATAACCTGGCCAAGCTTGTTAATGACAAATCAGTGCCTATTGCCCTGATTGATGATGCTGTAAGGAGGATACTTGTTAAAAAATTCGAACTCGGTCTTTTCGACGATCCTTTCCGGTTCTGCAATGCCGAAAGAGAAAAAAAAGCACTGAATAATCCCGAACATCCAAAAACAGCGCGGCAGATTGCTGCAAAAAGCATTGTCCTTCTAAAGAACGAAAATCAGTTACTGCCTCTGTCCAGAAATATTAAAACCATTGCTTTTATAGGCCCGCTGGTAAAAGCTGTGAAACAGAATAAAGGCTTCTGGGATGTGGACTTGCCCGGTGTGGATTCAAATTTTATAGTTTCGCAATGGGAAGGATTGCAGAATAAGGTAGGTGAAACAACCAAATTACTCTACGCAAAAGGGTGCGAAATTGAAGGCAACAATACGGATGGATTTGCCGAAGCTGTAAATATGGCAAAACAGGCCGATGTTGTAATTCTGAGTATTGGCGAACGAAGGGATATGAGCGGCGAAGCCAAAAGCCGCAGCAACATCTGCATTCCCGGCGTACAGGAGGATTTGCTGAAAGTACTGCTCGCAACGGGCAAACCTGTGGTGGTGCTGATCAACGCCGGTCGTCCACTGGTTTTTAACTACACTGCCGATCATGCTCAGGCTATCCTTTACACATGGTGGCTGGGGAGCGAAGCAGGCAACGCCATTGCGGATGTATTGTTCGGCGATTATAACCCCTCGGCAAAACTGGCTGTTACTTTCCCTCGTTCGGTCGGACAGATACCAATTTATTACAGCCACTTTAGCACCGGCCGGCCGGCAAGCAGCGACGATAACCACAATTATAACTCCTCTTATCTCGATGAATCCATTTTTCCGAAATATGCATTCGGATACGGTTTAAGCTATACTTCCTTTGCATATTCCAACCTGCATGTAAGTGCTGCCACAATCAACCGCAATGAACAGATTGTTGCCTCCGTATCTGTTACCAATACAGGAAAATATGAGGGAGAAGAAATTGTCCAGCTATACCTCAGGGATAAAGTAGGGTCCATAGCCCGGCCGGTAAAAGAGCTGAAAGATTTCAGGAAAGTACTTCTGAAAGTAGGCGAAACTAAAACAATCAAATTTATAATTGATAATGAAAAGCTGTCGTTTTATAACCAAAACCTGGAATGGGTCTCCGAACCGGGTGATTTTGAACTTATGATCGGTGCTTCGTCAGAGGATATAAGATTGAAAGGGGCATTCCAACTAGTGGACTAAGTCCGGCAACCAACCTATAAAATTCATCTGACAATGCTGCACTACTATTGTTGAAAGCATACTTATCTTTTTGCATTCTCAGCTTGAACCTGAAACTATTTATTTAATAGGGCATATTAAATGCCCTAATTTAATAAAGTCTGCAAAAAAATAAAACATAGTAAGGTATTTCGGGTTGTTACATTGCAATATCTTTAATTTAATCACATCTATTTCTCTTTATTAAATCATCGGAATGGAAAATTTTATAGCACATAACCCCACCAGCCTTCATTTTGGAAAAGGCGTTATTGAAACCATCGGAAAAACAGTGCAACCTTTAGGTAAAAAGGTATTGCTCGTTTATGGAAAAGGATCCGTTAAACGCTCGGGACTTTACGACAGGATTATATCGCAGCTTAACCAGGCCGGGGCCATTGTTTTTGAATACGACGGAATCCAGCCTAACCCTTTGGTAGAAGATGTGGATAAGGCCGCAGCCATAGGCCGCGAAAACGGGGTGGATTACATTCTTGCCGTTGGAGGCGGCAGTGTAATCGACTCTGCGAAAATCATTTCTATCGCCATTCCTGTCGATCATTCGGCATGGAAATTTTATGAATACAAAGCCAAACCTGTAAAAGCAATACCGCTGGTTGCTGTTCTTACCCTGGCTGCTACCGGTACCGAAATGAATCCCTTCGCCGTATTGCAGAATCCCGAAACAGGCCGTAAGGATGGATATGGTTCGCCATTATGTTTCCCGGTACATTCGTTCCTCGATCCGGAAGTTACCTATACCGTACCGGCTGATTATACCGCATACGGAATTGCCGACCTGATTGCTCATTGTTTCGAAAACTATTTTGGTAAAGGCGATAGCAGCCTCAGCGACAGGTTTATCACCGCCATTATAGCCGATGCCATGGAATGGGGGCCAAAACTGATGCAGAACCTCCACGGTTATAACGAACGTGCTGCCATTATGTACGATGCCACCATGGCCCTCAACATGATGACAGGCTATGGCAAGTCGGGAGGCGACTGGGGAGTGCATGGCATGGGACATATCCTTTCGCTGCTGCACGGGGTTCCGCACGGGGCTTCACTGTCCATTCTGTTTCCTGCCTGGATGAAATTACTGAAGGAACGTGCCGCAAACCAGATTTCAAAACTGGGAAGCGAATTGTTCGGGAATGCCGACGTAGAAAGCACCATTGCCCGCTTCGAGGAGTTTTTTACACTGATCGGTTCTCCGGTGAGGCTCTCACAGGTAGGAATCGGTGAGGATAAATTTGAAGAAATTATCCGGGTCATGATACGGAATAAGGCCGAAGGCAGCCATTATAAACTGAGTGAAGCTGATTACCATTTGATTATGGAATATGCTAAGTAATACTGTTGGCATATCCAACTAACAGAGCGTCGCACAGAAATACCCTAAATAAAAAACCCGGCCAACAAGCCGGGTTTTTTATAATAATAATTTTGGAGTAAAGCAGGAAAACTATTCCTCCTCTTTCTCCTGTTCTTCGTATGCTTTCAGCAATGCAGTCTGTACATCAGGTGGAACCTGTGCGTATTCACCAAATGCGAGCGAATATGTACCGCTGCCCGATGTAAGTGAGCTGAGTGCTGTGGAGTACCTGTTCATTTCGGCAAGGGGAACTTTCGCTTTTATCTTCTGGTAGTTTCCTTCGCTGTCCATTCCCATAATGATGGCACGACGGCCTTGTAAGTCTGTCATGATATCACCCATGCGTTCGGCTGGTACCATAACTTCAACATCATAAATAGGTTCAAGAATTTTAGGCCCTGCATTTTTAAACGCTTCCCTGAAGGCATGACGACCGGCAAGTTTGAAAGCAAGTTCGTTTGAATCAACCGGGTGCATTTTGCCGTCGTAAACGTTAACCACGATATCGCGGGCATAAGAACCTGTGAGCGGACCTTCTTCAATCTTTTCCATGATACCTTTGAGGATGGCCGGTAAAAACCTTGCATCAATAGCACCACCAACAATACAGTTGTTGAAAACGAGTTTTCCACCCCATGGAAGTTTCTGCTCATCGGTACCACGTACAGGGAATTCACCCTGGAACTTCATACCTTCTGTATACGGTTCAATTAGCATATGCACTTCACCAAACTGACCTGCTCCACCCGACTGTTTTTTGTGGCGGTACATGGCTTTTGCCGATTTAGTGATCGTTTCGCGGTATGGGATTTTTGGTGCAATATATTCAACCGGAATCTTGTCGAGGTGTTCGAGGTACCATTTGGCAATATTCAGATGGAGTTCGCCCTGGCCTTTGATAATGATTTGTTTGAGTTCTTTCGAATATTCAACTAAGAGTGTTTGGTCAACTTTATGCATTTCGTTGAGGCGTGCACCCAGTTTTTCGTCATCGCTCGAATTTTTTGGCTTGATGGCCATACTGATTTTCGGCGATGGGAATTGAATGGGGACAATCACATCATCAGCATTTTTAACTGAGTTCAGTGTGTCGCCGGTACGTGTATTTTTTAGTTTAATGGTTGCTGCTATGTCGCCGGCGCATACTCTTTCAACCTTTTCGCGTTTTTTACCGGCAATAAACAGCAACTGAGATATACGTTCTTTCCCTGAGTTCGAACTGTTAACCAGGTCCATGGCTTCGGTTACTTCGCCACCGTATACTTTAAAAAATGCTATTTCACCAAGGTGCTCTTCAACCGACACTTTTACAACCTGAAGGGATGTAGGATCAGCAGCATTGCATCTCAGTTCTTTTCCGCCTGTTGTTAATTTAGCGGGCATTTCGTCGGGAGCCGGAACTGATGAACAGATAAATTCCAGCAAACGGCCAACGCCTTTATTCTGTTTAGCAGAAATACAGAAAACAGGATATAAGCCACGGGCTATAATTCCGGCCTTTAATCCCTTTTCGAGTTGTTCTTCTGTCAACGTGCCATTTTCGAAAAACGCTTCCATCAGTGATTCATCACTTTCGGCTGCTTTTTCAATAAGCGTGCTTTGCAATTCTTCTGCTTTTGCCATTTCATCGGCAGGAATATCAAGTATTTCAGGTTTTCCACCTCCATCAGGGTATTTCAACATCTTCATCTGCATAAGGTCGATGATGGAGTTGAAGCCCAGGCCTTCGTTAACAGGATACTGGAATAAGGTTACATTTCCGCCGAACTGTGCTTTCAGTTGACGAAGAGTTTCTTCAAAATTGGTTTTCTCATGATCCAGCTGATTTAAGGCAAAAATAACAGGGATCTGGGTCTTATTGGTTTGCCTCCAGGTAATTTCGGTCCCCACTTCAACACCGTTATGTGAATTAACGAGCATAATAGCAGTATCGGCCACATTAAGCGACGCAACTACTTCTCCGATAAAATCATCGAAGCCAGGAGTGTCCATGACATTTATTTTTTTGCCCTTGTACTCTACATACATCAGGGTTGAGCAAACTGAATTCTGCCTTTCCAGCTCTATCTCACGATAATCGGAAACGGTATTTTTATCTTCAATTGTTCCACGGCGGGTTAATAATCCGCCTTCAAAAAGCATTGCTTCAGCTGTGGTAGTCTTTCCTGATTTGGCTCCACCAATAAGTGCAATATTTCTTACTTCGCTTGTCTTGTAGACTCTCATTTTAAAAGTAAATTTATTGTGATTGAAACTGTTATTCAGAGATAAATGGGTTGCAAAGTTATAAATTGTAGCTATATATGCAAATGTTATGATGAAAGAGGCCAATTAAAATCTAAACCGGAGGTAATACTACTGAAGCTTAAATGCTTACCAAAGCAGCGCATCCTCCTGTAATGCTGCAAAACCATGAAATGTATTGTAAAATGAGAATAATGAATGCGGTGGATGGCGATAACTATACCGGTACTCTTTTACTCTTATAAACAGCTGATATTTTTAGCTCCAGGCGTCGGAGCCACACTGCTGAGATGGCAATAATAATCCGGGGCCAGATAAGCCAGTGGATGGCGTATCCAAGCGTAAGAAAAAGCAGGGGGTCCTCAAGTTGCGAATGTGAAAGTGAGACATGGTGGTTTAGTAAATCGGCATCTTCGCGGCTCATTCTGCCTTTTTCCGATTCATCAATCATGATGGCTGAACCATACGCAAGCCCGATCAGATTGGCAACTACCCACGATAAAGTTGTGCTGCGCGGCAAACCCATTATTCTCATTACAGGCGATAAAGGTTTTTCGATTGCTCCTATCCAGCCAAACTCATCCAGTATGCGTTGGAATATCAGCAATATATTTACAAGTATAAGGATCTTTATAGTGGTTTGCGAAATGGAGCTCAGCCAGTGCAAAAACATGAAACTGAACGTATGGTTTTGATGGTTTACGGTGAGTATATCAGGCGAAATACTACCTGGTATAACCATATTGAGAAACCAGCCCATTATAAAACTGCCTGTAAGGCGCAGAAGCAACATCCGTATTACCGAAGATCCGGTGCGCTTCATCACCGCCGTTTCAATCAGAAAACCATGCGAAACCAGGCACATGGTTGCCAGTATCATTCCTTCACGCGCCGGCAGTTGAAGCATCGATAGTACAGCAACCACCGAATAAATATTCGTAAAAATACTGGTTACAAGCACAATGGCCGAAATGCCCGGCAAGCCAATATACCTGAAAACCGGACCGGTATAATTTGCCATCAGAGACAATGCCCCTGAATAATCGAGCAGCATAACAGCAAAAGATACAGGGACTGTTATCTTGATAAGCCACCATGCCGTTTTCATGCCTTTTGGCAAGGCCGATTTAATGCTTCGTATGATCCGCTGCTTACTGCTATAGGGTTCCAAAAGAAATCGAACTTTTTTTTGAAAGGCAAAGTTACACTTTCTGCTGAGGATGAAAACTTTAGTTTGCCGGGTATAATTTTGTGCTATTTTTTGGATCTAAGTAATGAGGGTTCTTTATTGCCACTAAAACACCAAATTTCACAAAATATAAGTAGTTGTCTAAAAATGATAAAAACTAATTTCAAGCATCAAAAACCTGTATTTCTGTCACATTGAGCGAAGTCGAAATGCACTCGTTCAACGCTAAACCGAAAATATTGAGATGATTTAGTGGGCTTCGACTCCCCTTCGGCA
>CAIJPI010000290.1 GCA_903822525.1 uncultured Bacteroidales bacterium
ATTTATCCTTAAATTGGGATTTGTTGACCAATTGCATTTGTATACATGTTAACTTTCAATAGGACCAATTCCAAATTGATACTTTCTTCGGTCTTCGGACTTCCATCCTTTTAAAAACTATTTCCATTAAATTCGTAGTAGAACCGATATTTCTTTTCCGTTTTCTTAACAATTCCTAAAAGTTATGTATACTTCATAATTATTGGTTAATTTCGTCCCTTCAAAATTTTTTGATTATTCATTAAACAAGACTCTTCATGAAAACATTCAGGAAACTGAATAACCTGTTGGGATGGCTGGTTTTTGGCCTCTCATCGTGGGTTTACCTGTCAACCATCGAGCCTACTGCCAGCTGGTGGGACTGTGGCGAATATATTTCAACCGCCTTTAAGCTACAGGTAGGCCATCCCCCGGGAGCTCCTTTTTTCCAGTTATTAGGTCGTTTTTTCAGCTTGTTTGCTTTTGGCGATACCAGCAAAGTTGCCATGATGATCAATATTATGTCGGCACTTAGCAGTTCGGCAACCATCTTATTCCTTTTCTGGAGCATTACAATGCTTGGGCTTAAATTTACCAAAGACGAAGAGATATCAAAGGGTCGCATGTTTGCAATTCTTGGAAGCGGTTTGGTTGGAGCCCTGGCTTACACATTCAGTGATTCTTTCTGGTTTTCGGCAGTAGAGGGTGAAGTATATGCTATGTCATCGTTTTTTACAGCCATTGTATTCTGGGCTATTCTAAAGTGGGACCAGGTGGCTGACCAGCCTCATTCACAGCGATGGATCATCCTGATTGCATATCTCATGGGCCTTTCAATCGGGGTGCATTTGCTCAATCTGCTTGCTATTCCTGCAATTGCACTTGTATTTTATTTCCGGAAATATAAAACCACATGGAAAGGAATGGTATACACATTGGGTATTGCATTTTTTATCCTCTCCTTTATTATGTTCCTGGTAATTCCGTATTCGGTTAATCTGGCCGGGAAATACGAAATTCTTTTCGTTAATGATATGGGTCTCCCTTTCAATTCAGGAACATTATTCTATTTCCTGATCCTTATAGGAGCACTTGTGTGGAGTATACGCTTCACTTACCAGTCAAAACATTCGACTGTAAATTATATAGTTGGTGGTGTTCTTTTATTGTTGCTGTCAGTGTTTTCGTGGGCTACTTTCCTGGGATTACTGGTTGTGGCAGGAACTTATTATTGGTACAAGAGTGAGCCCGGCAGGTTAAACCGCGGCCAGGTTCGTTCGGCAGCCAACACAGTATTTCTTTCCATAGCATTCCTGCTGATAGGGTATTCCTCTTTCTTCCTGCTTGTGATCCGTGCAAATACCAACACCCCGATCAACGAAAACGATCCCAGCGATGCAGTAAGTCTCTTGTCGTATCTCAACCGCGAGCAATACGGAACCTGGCCTATTGTGTATGGCCAGTATTACAATGCCCCCCAGGACAAGGAAGATCCGTATTCGGATGGCACTCCTTTTTATGTAAAGGATACCAAAAAGCATAAATATGTAATGACCGATGACAGGAAGAATACCAGTCCTAACTTCGACAAAGCATTTTCCACGATTTTCCCCCGAATGTGGAGCAGTCAGAAACCAAGTCACATTTCATCGTATAAATCGTGGGGAAAAATAAAAGGCACCCCCATTGATGTGGTAAATGACGACGGGAAACCGGAAACATTGTACAAGCCTACTTTTGTTGAGAATGTAAGGTTCTTCATTAGTTACCAGGTTGGCCATATGTATATGCGTTACTTCTTCTGGAACTTTGTCGGCAGGCAAAATGATATTGAAGGACATGGCGGTATTCGCTATGGTAACTGGATCAGCGGTATACCCGCAATTGATAATTCGCGTTTGGGCGACCAGTCAGCATTGCCCGACAGCATGTCGAATGCAGCGCATAACAAATTCTATTTCCTGCCATTAATACTTGGTCTTTTAGGCTTATTCTTTCACCTTCGCAAGCATAGTGATGGATTCCTGGTAGTTCTCCTACTCTTTTTTATGACCGGACTGGCCATTGTAATGTATCTCAACATTACACCCGGACAGCCGAGGGAAAGGGATTATGCTTTTGCAGGTTCGTTCTATGCTTTTGCCATATGGATAGGCTTGGGTGTAATGGCTTTATGGGATATGCTCAAGAAAGTGAATGAGAAGTTTATCGCTATACCCATCACACTGGTTTGTTTGGTGTTGGTTCCAGGTATTATGGCAAAAGAAGGCTGGGACGATCACACCCGTGCCAACAAGTACGCCACCCGCGACTTCGCGGTTAACTACCTGAACTCATGTGCTCCAAATGCTATCCTGATTACCAATGGCGATAACGATACTTTCCCCCTATGGTATGCCCAGGAGGTTGAAGGCATTCGTACTGACGTCAGAGTTGTGAATTTCATGCTTTCGTCAGGGGATTGGTATGTACATCAGTTGATGCGCAAGATCTATGATTCCGAAGCGCTACCGTTTACTCTTTCGTACGACCAGTACAGTAAAGGTATAAATGAAGTTACAGCCTATTCAGGCCAGATGCAGGACAGGGTTGAGCTTCAGGATCTTATTGACCTGATAGCAAGCGACGATCCTGCTTCGCGATTCCAGTCCGGTTCAAGGTCAATAGCGATTTATCCGACCAAAAAGGTTAAGATTACTGTTGATTCGGCTTCTCTGGTAAAAAATGGCATGGTACCTGCAAACCTGGCTGACCGGGTTGTTGGAAGTGTTGAATGGGACATCAAATCGAACTATTTGTATAAGAACGATCTGATGCTGCTCGATTTTCTTGCCAAAAACAAGTTTAAACGGCCAATCTATTTTGCAAGTCCATCAAGTGTTAGCGATGCTGTTGATGTAGATAAATATTGTTACCAGGAGGGTTTTGTTTACCGGTTCATGCCTGTAAAACCTGATGATCGTGACTTTATTAAAGGAGTAGGAAGCGTAAATGCCGAGATTTCGTACGATATACTGCTAAACAAATGCAAATGGGGCAATCTGAATGCTCCCGGTGTATATGTGGATCGCGAAAGTTACAGGAATACAATGATTCCTAAACAGAATTTTGCACGCCTCGCCAGGAAGCTTACGATTGAAAATAAAAATGATTCAGCGGTTAAAGTTTGTGACTATGTGCAGCAGATTTTCCCCGATAATAAGATTCATTTCGATTACTATATGATACAGTTTGTTGATGTGTACTACAAAGCCGGAGCTTTTACAAAAGGTAATAAGCTTGCAAACAGGCTTATGGATATATACCAGCAGAATGCGGATTATTACCTCTCATTAAACCCGGAGTTCCGTGGAAATTATGACGAAGACCTGAATGAAGCCTTTGGTCTTTTTAACACCATGAAGCAGATTGCTGATCAGTACAATCAAAAAGATATATCGGCGCGGGTTGATAAATTTCTGAACCAGCGAATGGGAGAAATGAAGTAAAGTCCGTTGATAATAATAAAAAAGGGAGCTTTTGCTCCCTTTTTTATTGTATTTGATTGATAACTGATGAAAACTTGTGTTTGGACAATCACATTCATTGATAAAGGATTTCCAGTTTTCTACTTCGTAATCTTTGGTTTCCAGGCAAGTATAACAATCCCTGCAATAATGAAAGGAATCGAAAGCAACTGGCCCATATTCAGTGCCATTGAACTTTCGAAATTTACCTGGGGCTCTTTTATAAATTCAATAAGTAACCGGAAAGTGAAAAGTACTACCAGAAAGAACCCAAAAAGAAAACCTGGTCGGGGCTTTCCGGATTTCTGAAAGTAATGCCAAATCAGGAAAAAGAAAAGTCCGAGATAGCATAAGCCTTCATAAATCTGTGTCGGATGACGTGGTAATGTTTCGCCTACATGCTCGAAGATGAATCCCCAGGGGAGTTGAGTGATGTTACCGTATATTTCGCTGTTGAAAAGGTTTCCTGTACGGATGAAAAATCCTGAAAGTGCAACTACAATCACTATGCGGTCGATAACCCAAAGAAAAGGCTGGCGCGTTTTTCTTGAAAAAAGGTAAAGGGCAAAAATAATACCGATAGCAGCCCCGTGGCTGGCTAATCCGCCCTGCCATATTTTGAGAATATCAATCGGGTGAGCCAGGTAAGCAGCTGGCTCGTAGAAAAATACATGTCCCAATCGTGCCCCTACAACAGTTGCTATAAGCATATACATACTGAGCTGGTCGAGCAAAGGTTCAGGGATATTTTCCTTGCGGAAGATACGGAGCATGATAAAATAACCGACTACGAACGACATTGCAAATAACAGCCCGTACCAGCGAACGCTTACAGGTCCGAGACTAAAAAGTATTGGGCTGATATTCCAGTGAATAAATTGAAGGATCATTTTGAGTAAATTAGTTTGTTGCAAAAATACTCAGAAAATTTTCAGCAGCGAATTATTTCTTTCTGAGGCCTGCAATAGTAGATTTCAGGGCACTAAATACCGCTTCTTTTGTAAAACCTGTATAGTTTAATGCTTCCGCAATGTCAGTATGCAGGTTCAAATCTTCCTGTTTGCAGAACAAGGCATTGCCGGCCTTCTGGTGCAGTCTGGCAAGATAGATTTGTTCCGTCTGACCAGGTGTTGGAACGAACAGGGCCTTTGCTCCAATTGCATTGAGGTCCATGATGGACGTATATCCTGACCGGCATATCACAAGGGATGAAGCTGAAATTAATGTGCTCAGACCGGCTGTTGTTAAATGGGGAATCATTATTATATTCTTTTCAACTTCCTCTGTATTGTCTGATTCCGGTTTGCCGCTAACGATTGTTGCAGTATAATGGAAGTCGGAAAGCTGTTTTTTAACTATTTCCTCGAGCATGCTTCGCTGGGGCTCCGGACCCGAAAGGATGACTGCAATCCTCTTATCCAATGAAGATGTGCCTTCAGCGTGTTCTGTCTTCTCAAAGCGCGACAGCGGGCCTATAAACCGGGCATTTCCCGGAAGTTTGTATTTATGCGAGAGGTCACCACTTAAGCCTGGATTTTCTGCATGGTCAGGTATCCAGCATTCATCGAAACGGCTGATCAGAAAACGGGAAAACAAATAAATGGGATATTCGGCAAATCTGAGCCATCCGGGTGTTTTTATCATCACCTGGTGCAGGATCAGAATGCTTTTTATCTTTTTGTTCCAAAGTCCATACCGGTTGTCAGAAATAATAATATCGATTTCATGCTGAGCAACAAGGCTGTTTATTTTACCGTGTTCGCGAACGATATGGCTAAAAAAAGAAGGGAGCAAAAGAAACAGGTGCAAGGCCATATTCCCTGAGCGCGGGTAGGCAGGTGAAAATCCTGGAAATTGGATGCACTGTAGGGAAGGAAATTCCTTGCTTAACATAGTCAGAGAGCGCCCCTGGCCTGCCAGAGTCACCTTGTGCCCGGCTTGGATAAGTTGGTGTATAACAGGAACGCAACGGGCCGCATGCCCAAGACCCCAGTCAAGAGGGCAGATCAGAATATGTAGAGGTTTTGACAACAGCATGTAATTATTGAATTACAAATATAAGATTATGATTGGTAATAATTTTGGTTCTGTTTTAGACGTATGGATAAAAGTGGTGAATACTAATACTCCTTTGGATATTAGTTTCTGATGCAGTTAGATCATTTCGCATGAACTCTCAGCCCCCCAAGAATTGAGAAACAATAGAACTACTTAAATAACTGCTACCGTCATTGTTAAAGTAAAAGTCCATTGCCTAGAATGTTAGAGCTTAAAAGCCATAATATTTATCCGATGATGTTAACCAAATAAAAATATTAATTTGTAAATTTAGGCTTCGATATGGATGATTTAATATATAAAATAGCATTAACTCTAATTCCCGGCGTTGGGAGCGTAAACGGCAAGAGCCTGGTAGCTTATTGTGGGGGAGTGAGAGCTGTTTTTCTGGAAAAAAAGCGTGCGTTATTAAAAATTCCCGGCATAGGGGAGCAGACAGTTAATGCTATTACCAACCATAATGTATTCGATCGTGCGGAAGAAGAAATCAGGTTTATTCGCCATAAGAATATCACACCTCTGTTTTATCTCGAGAAAGATTATCCCGTCAGGCTGAAACAATGCCACGATAGCCCCTTAATGCTATATTACAAAGGAACAGCCGATCTTAACGTTCCCAAAGTTGTGGCTATGGTCGGTACGCGAAATGCCACGGAATACGGCCGTGATATGTGCAGGAAAATTATTGAAGGGCTTGTGGAACAAAATGTCCTCCTAATCAGTGGGCTCGCTTATGGTATTGATACATGGTCGCACAAGGCAGCGCTGGAAAATAAACTTGAGACCATTGGTGTTTTGGGCCATGGCCTTGATCGTGTTTATCCGTATGCAAACCGCACGCTGGCAGAGAAAATGCTCGAGAGTGGTGGATTGTTAAGTGAGTATATGAGCAGCACCTTGCCCGACAGAGAGAACTTCCCGATGCGCAACCGTATTATTGCAGGAATGAGCGATGCAGTAATTGTTGTAGAAGCTGCCGAAACGGGTGGAGCCCTTATTACAGCCGAGATAGCTAATTCCTATAACCGCGATGTGTTTGCCATTCCAGGCCGCATTGGCGATTTACATTCAGAGGGCTGCAATAAGCTGATAAAGATCAACAAAGCTGCATTGCTGCAATCTGCCAAAGATATCATTTATCTGATGAACTGGAATGATGTGAAAGGGAATAAAAAGAGCATGCAGCGCCAGTTGTTTGTCAACCTGAGCAGCGATGAGGAGCTAATAGTTGAAACCCTAAAAGAAAAGGGAGATCTTGATATAGATACACTTCTCATTGAAACTGCCATGATGCCTGCAAAAGCTGCCTCTGTGCTTTTGAATATGGAATTTGAAGGCATCATCCGTTGCCTGCCGGGTAAAGTGTACAGGCTACTTTGATTTATCCTGTTCGCGAAGACTGATAAAAAGTAATGATATGCCGATTATAAGCATTCCAGCTGTTGAGGTATAAAGTAATAATTCATCGCTGGTAAGTATGCAGAAACGATAGATCCCCTGAAAAATTGCAGCAAGAAACAATCCTGTCAGCATATCTATTATAGGATGCTGGCTTCTCAGAGCTATCCCGGTGAAGTAGCCCATCAGAATGGCTATGGCAATCATCGCAGGCCCTATTGATTGGGCAAACAGACAAATGTGGATATAGTCAGGTGCAAAAAAGATGGCATATATAGAGTATCCAAATGTAAATCCAGTTGCAATAAACACACTGTATACAATTACATCAATAGTTTTTACTACTTGTTTCGAAGGATAAACGTAAACTCTCAGGATTACAAATTTCCAGAACTCGAATACACCCCCTGTTAATACGAATGCATAAAATAAGGTTCTGTTCAGGCTGTGAAGGCTGTCGAGGTGGACTATTGAAATCAGTTTATCAATAACGAAAACAGGTAAAATGCCTGCTATCCCAAGTAAAAATGTTTTATGTACCAGACCGAACTTCCCCTGAGGATATTTATTCCTAAGAATGAAATATAGTGCTAATGCTACTAGTGGTGCCGGCAGCAGAGAGTAGAATGTGCAGGTTTCCATGGAGTAATTTTTTTCAAATATAATAATTATTTATAACTTATTGGTATTTACTATTGCTGTCAAACTGTTATTTTCCACATTTCAGTATTTAAATAGACATATCTTTTGTTATCCATTCTGCAGAATAAATCTTTTGGTATGATTTTACAGAACTTAATATAGGTAAGTAAAAGGGATAATTTCCAACTCCGATCATTTTTTTTCTTGCATCAGTTTTAGGCAGATATGTTATTATTTCTCAGGCTTGACCCAGATTAGGCTTAAAAGAGCTAATTTTACGAAAATTTATCGGCTGTTGTCAAAAGATAAGCAAATCAACTGTCTGCAATTGAAGCCGTATCAACAGGAAAAATGTGAAGGGTATAGTTGTAAAATCAACGGGAAGTTGGTATACAGTAATGACGGAGAGCAATAAGCTTTGCAATTGCAGGCTTAAGGGGCAGTTCCGTATACATGGTATCCGGACTACTAATCCTGTAGCAGTAGGCGATCATGTTGAGTTTGATATGGAAGGTGCCGAAGAGAATGGAGTTATCAAAGCTATTGCGCCTCGTACAAATTATATCGTACGCCGTTCAATAAATCTGTCAAAATCGGCTCACATTATTGCCTCTAATATTGACAGGTTGTACATTGTGGCTAGTATTATGCTGCCGCGTACATCAACCGGTTTTATCGACAGGCTTCTGGTAACAGCCGAAGCCTACCACATTCCTGCAGCATTGATATTTAATAAAATTGACATATACACGGAGGAAGCCCAAAGCCGCTGTTCCGATCTGATGAAATTATACAGTTCACTGGGTTACCCTTCGTATGCTGTGTCGGCGCTGGAAGGAACTGGTCTGGATGCATTGCGGCTGGTACTGAGTGAAAAAGTGAATTTGTTTTCAGGCCATTCAGGTGTTGGGAAATCAGCCTTGATAAATGCGCTGGATCCCTTGCTGACCATTAAAACGGGCGAGATTTCGTCTTATCATAATAAAGGCATGCATACTACAACCTTTGCTGAAATGCATCCTCTTGCATTTGGTGGGTTTATGATAGATACACCGGGGATAAAAGAGTTTGGACTGGTTCATTTTGAAAGTAAGGAAATCAGTGAGCGTTTTCCTGAATTTCGTGCTTTGCTGCACAAATGCAGGTATAAAAACTGTACTCATGTGCATGAGCCGGGATGTGCGGTAAAACAGGCACTGGATGAAGGAGGTATAAATGCGGAACGATATCATAACTACCTTGGACTGCTGAACGATGAAAATCTGGATATGACAGATTATGTATAATCAGCGCGTTTAATTTTTAAAGATTTATTAATAAGTATTTACACATTTCTGATGAGAGTTGTTATACAAAGAGTAAACTCGTGCAGCCTTACAATAGCTGGACAGGAATATAGCCGGATTGGTTATGGGATATTAATTCTGGTAGGTGTCGAAGATGCCGATACTACAGATGACTCCGAATGGCTTTGCGGTAAAATTTCCGGATTGCGGGTTTTTGACGACAGTCAGGGTGTGATGGATCTTGATATTAATGATATTGGCGGCGATATTATGGTTGTAAGCCAGTTTACACTTCATGCCAGCCTGCGTAAAGGGAATCGTCCATCGTACAGTAAAGCTGCCCGGCCTGATGTGGCAAAACCACTTTATGAAGCGTTTATCCAATCACTCGAAAAAAGCCTTGGCCGGAGTGTAGCCACCGGACAGTTCGGTGCCCATATGGAGATAACCCTCGTAAACGATGGACCTGTTACCATCTTTATGGATACAAAAAACAGGGAATAAAGTAACTACAGGATAAAAATTGGAATAGGAGGGAAGCCCTGCTCCTTTTTGTTATTGTACCGTACTTTTAGTGTTAGAATGACCAGTTCATGCCAAAGCTCGGCATAATCGGAAGTTGATATACCCTCTCGTTCGAGATGCGGTCGACATAAAATATATTATTCCTATCGTAAGCATTTGTCAAAGTGAAATTGGCTTCAAGCACCGATGTTTCACTCAGATTGAACTTGCGGGTAATGCCCAGGTCGAGCCTGTGATATGCCGAAAGCCGGCCCGCATTGTAATCACCGTAAATTACGCCCAGTTGACCATTCTCGGCAGTGATATCAGTCTGAATTCCATTGGGGAAGTTGAGCGACTCATAAAATCCCTGTGTCTGGGTAAATGGGAAGCCGGATCCGAAATTCCAGCGTGCATTTATTTCCCATACGTCAAGAGCCCCAAACTTATACGTTACCAACAGGTTGACGTTGTGTCGCCTGTCGTAATGAGGCAAATAATGATCAATCCCGTCGAATCTGTGCACATAGGCAAGCGAATAGACAGCCCATATGTATATCTTCTTGTAATCGTACTTTAACGAAAAATCAAGGCCTTCGGCGTCGCCGGTTTCAATAATAAAATCGGTACGAAGGTATTCGGGCTTGTAGCTCGATGATGTAGGATCATTATAAGGTGGCTTATCCTCGAATAATTTATTCCTGTTAATATTAGTAAGCTGCGAAAAATTCTTGTAATAGGCTTCAATATTGAGCGTTACATGTTTAGCTGGTTCAATTTCAGCTCCAACAATTACATGCTGCGATTTCTGAATTTTATATTTCAGGGCTTTTCCGTTAAATTCATCCTGAATTTCGTCGGAGCCGGAAAGAAAGCCATAGAACAGGTTTACAACATCGCGGTCGCTGTTGGCTGCTATGAGGTTTTGTGAATACAGGCCACCTGCAAATTTGAATCGTAATTTATCGGTTGCCAGGTATTTAATAGCTAAACGTGGTTCAGGCGACGTGTTGGACAACGAAGCATAGTACTGAAGTCGGAAACCGGGTTCAATCAGCCATTTGTTACGCGAAATTTTGCCGGTAACAAAAGGTGCGATCTCTGAAGTGAACTGCGTTTGCGAAATCACTCTGTTTGCACTGTTGGTGTAATTAAAGTCGGTTGCAAACCCAAGCATCTCGAATCCGAATTTCAATTGATCCTTACCCAGGAAATAGGTGATGTTAAAACCGCCGTTAAATCCGCTGATACTACTCTTACGCGAGGGTCTGTTGGTTTCGTCGAGTCCTATCTTATAACTTGAGAATGCAATATTGCCATCAATCAGAACAGGGCTCGCGCCTGGTATGATAACAAAACTGGTTCCTCCCCCGGCGGCATCCCAGGCAAATTTGGAGACAGCTTTGTAGGTTGCACGGTCACTATAATTGAAACCGAAAAAATTTATTTTGGTTCCATTCGCACTGTTAAATGAAACTTTTCCGTACAAGTCGCTGTAATTAAAAGGCAGTCCTTTCTCATCAATGTAACTGTAAAGGATTTTGGAGCTTTGTTCGAGGTAGGAGTTTTTATAGGAAAGCAGGAAAGAGGAACTTCCGCCATTATCATTTTTTTGACTAACGATAGGCCCTTCGAGTAATATTTTTGCACCGAAAGTACTGGCACCAATTTTGCCGGCAATATGCTTCTTATTCCCGTCGCGGGTGGTTAAATCCATCACCGACGAAATCCGGCCACCCATTTCAGCTCCAAATCCGCCTGAATAAATATCTGCAGAGCGAAGCAGGTCAGTTTCAAATACTGAAAATAAGCCAATGGAATGAAACGGATTATAAATCACCATTCCGTCGAGTTGCACTTTGTTCTGAATAGGTGATCCACCGCGTATATAGAGTTGTCCTCCCTGGTCGCCTGTAAAAACCACGCCTGGCAGAATCTGCAGGTATTGTGCAAGGTCAGCCTGTCCTCCGATGGATGGTATTTGCTTGATTTGTTTAGGCGTTACTTTTACAACAGATGTACGGGTTTCATTTCTTTGCTCGGCATGCTCGGCCGAAATGCTGACACCTTCAAGTATATAGGCGGCTTTGGTAAGATAATATTTTTTCGATAGAACCATATTTGAACTTATCGAAATAGATTCTTTGAGTGTGTCAAATCCGAGGTAAGTAACAATAAGGGTATAGTTGCCATCAGGTATTTTCGAAATTGTAAAGTACCCGTTAATGTCGGTAGCAGCACCTATAGTTGTACCCAAAAAATAAACGCTGGTGAACAGTGCCGGTTCACCGGTTTCTTTTTCATAAACAAAACCACGTATAATTCCTTGCTGAGCATAGGATGCAAGAGAAAATCCCATTAAAAAAATGGCAAATAGTAATTTAACCCGGATGCGAAATGACATAAAACAGTTTTCTGATAAAGGCTTTTAGGCTGCAAATATAGGAATATCAGTTTTATTAATACTCAATGTCCCGGATCATTTAACTGATTAGGTTCTGTTTTTAGATTATTGTAGCAGAAATTGATTCTGTTATATAGTGCATTGTGCATAGTGCTATGTGCTTAGCATCATATATTTGTATTTATCAATCCTGTAACCTGTCTGCGTTATACTCTCTGAGCACTGAGCACTTTGCACTAAGCACAAATGATTTTCCGCATTTTCCTTAAACAGAACCACTTATTATAATACTGGACCAGGATTAATGCTTCTTTGTTAGAAATTCCAGGTCAATTTTATCCTCCCTGATGAAGTCTTTTTTTATTTATTCAAATCCACTAAAAAGGATTTTAAGTGATTAGAAAATATTCCCGGACCCGGCAAGTATATTTCAGTCAGACTGTTTCATTGTAAAACTCTAGAAATTACATGTTTTCCGCTCTAAAATTCACCTTGTTTTAAGCCATGCATTTCATTAAATTTGTCTGTCATACCGATAGCCTGAAAGCCCGGAAAACAGACATAATGAAAGGATAAAACAAATTTCTTATATATTTAGGAAATTGAATGTTTTTTCTATCTTTACGACGAAATCAAATCACTAAAATTATAAAATTCAAATGAGTACAGGTAAGATTATTTTTGAAAATGGTAAGTTGCAAGTACCTGATTATCCGGTAATACCATTTATTGAAGGGGATGGAACAGGTCCTGATATATGGGCCGCATCGGTAAGAGTTTTTGATGCTGCAGTCGAAAAAGCCTATAAGGGCGAACGTAAAATTATTTGGAAAGAAGTGCTTGCCGGCGAAAAAGCGTATTCAGCTACCGGTAACTGGCTGCCTGACGAAACTCTTGAAGCATTTAAAGAATACCTGGTAGGGATAAAAGGGCCACTTACAACCCCTGTTGGTGGAGGTATACGCTCCCTTAACGTGGCACTCCGTCAAATCCTCGATTTATATGTTTGTCTGCGCCCGGTGCGTTGGTTTCAGGGTGTTCCAAGTCCTGTGAAAAGACCGGATAAAGTGGATATGCATATTTTCCGCGAAAATACCGAAGATATATATGCCGGCATCGAATATATGCATGGTACACCTGAAGCAGATAAGATGATCAGTTTCCTGATCAACGAAATGGGTGTCAGCAAGATCAGGTTTCCTCAAACATCATCTATCGGTATAAAGCCGGTTTCGCTCGAAGGTACTGAGCGTTTGGTAAGGGCTGCCATCGAATATACTATAAAACACAAACTCCCTTCCCTCACCATTGTGCATAAAGGTAATATTATGAAATTTACCGAAGGTGCTTTCAAGCAATGGGGATATGCCCTGATTGAACGCGAATTCGGCGATCAGACATTTACCTGGGCTCTATACGACCGTATTGCTGCCGAACATGGCAAGGACGCTGCCGAAGCGGCTCAGCAGAAGGCCGTATCCGAAGGAAAAGTAATTGTTAAGGATGTAATTGCCGATGCTTTTCTGCAGCAGATATTGTTGCGCCCCGATGAATATTCGGTCATTGCAACACTTAACCTGAATGGTGATTATATTTCGGATGCTTTGGCTGCCATGGTAGGCGGAATAGGAATAGCTCCGGGAGCAAATATTAATTACCAGAATGGTTTCGCTATCTTTGAGGCTACTCACGGAACGGCACCCAAATATGCAGGTCTCGATCAGGTAAACCCGGGTTCTGTAATTCTATCGGGAGCTCTCATGTTCGAATATCTGGGTTGGAACGAAGTAGCACGCATACTATACGATTCAATGGAAAAGACCATTGCCAATAAGACGGTTACATACGATTTTCACCGGCTTATGGAAGGTGCCACCAAACTCAAGACTTCAGAGTTCGGAACCGAGATGATAAAGAATATGTAACAGCAGTGCTTGCTGGAGGCAATTTTACCCTGCAAATGATCAAATAACAATTTATACAAACTTCAAATAATCAATTTTATGTCGTTCAGACTAAAAGACAGGCTTCACGAAAAAATACTGGAATGGCGTCCACGTACCGAGAAACTATTAAAAGAATATGGTAATGTAGTAATCGATCAGGTTACAATTGGCCAGGTAATCGGTGGTATGCGGGGTGTTAAAGTATTGTTGACCGATATTTCGTATCTCGACCCGAATGAAGGTATCAGGTACCGTGGCCTGACGTTGCCGGAAGTATTCGAGAAACTCCCGAAACCAAAAGGAGCAGAAATGCCTTATGTTGAAGGTCTTTTTTATCTCCTTGTAACTGGTGATATTCCAAATGAAGAGGAATTGCAGGATATTATTGACGAATTCAACAAACGCCGTATACTTCCGCGTTACGTATACGAAGTTATTGACGGAATGCCTTGCTGCAGCCATCCTATGGCAATATTTTCTGCCGTAATTACGACCCTTCAGCGCGAATCGCTGTTTGCAAAGAAATATGCTTCAGGCAAATTACACAAACTTGATTATTGGGATTCTACATTCGAGGATGCCCTTAATCTGCTCGCAAAAATGCCGGAAATTGCAACCTACATTTATGCTAAACTGTACCGCGACGGGAAACGGATTCAGTCGAATCCATATCTCGATTTCGGTGCCAACTTTGCTCATATGATGGGTATCGGCAAACCATACGATGATGTAAGCCGCATGCACTTTATCATACATGCCGACCATGAAGGTGGTAACGTAAGTGCTCATACTGGTCACCTTGTTTCGAGTTCGCTGTCCGATATATACCTGAGCATTGCTGCCATGGTTAACGGGCTGGCCGGACCTTTACACGGGCTTGCAAACCAGGAAGTGCTGAGGTGGCTGCAAGGTGTTATGGAAAAAATGGAAGACCGCGTTCCAACCGAAGAAGAAATGAAAAAATTCGTTTGGGATACACTTAAGTCAGGACAGGTTATACCGGGTTACGGCCATGCCGTACTTCGTAAAACGGACCCAAGGTACACGCTGCAACGTGAGTTTTCGCTTACGCACCTTAAGGATGACCTTATGTTCAAGTACACCGATATGCTGTATAAGGTTGTTCCCGATATCCTGCTCGAACAGGGTAAGGCAAAGAATCCATGGCCCAATGTTGATGCCCAGTCGGGTGTTATCCAATGGCATTATGGCGTTAAAGAATACGATTTTTATACAGTATTATTCGGCATTGGACGTGCAATAGGCATTTCTGCCAATCTGATATGGGACCGCGCTTTAGGCTACCCTCTCGAGCGGCCTAAGTCGATTACTACAGCTATGCTTGAGGATATTGCTGCAGGCAAAGAAGTAATTATCGAGGATTAAATAAGACCAATTTTTTTTTAAAAGCCATCCTGAATAAGGATGGCTTTTTTTTTGCTCTGAAAAGGCCGTTTAAAGTGGGGATAAATCAAAATTCTCTTTTACAAATGCCTGCAAATCAGGAAAAAATTGCCTGAACTCATTCCTGAATTCCGGGTACCCGGCTTTTAAGTTTACCACAGCCAGTTCCATATTCGATTCAAAAGTTGTACGCCTCGCCATTCCGTTAAGTGCCTGTTGCAGACCTTCGAAATTTCCGTACGATAATAACCAGTTTTGCTTCTCCATAAAGAAAAGCAGCCTTGCTGAGCGTAAAGGAAGAATGGATTGGAACGTATTCAGCGTACTATATCTTGCTTTTGTAAAAGTATGAATATCAACAGGAGAGTATTCGTCCCAATGTGCCGACAGGTAATGGTCATAATACATATCCACAATAACACCCGAATACTTGCGGAAATCAGTCCTTAGCCGGGAAATGCTCTGTTTAACAACAGGATGCTGGTCAGTAAAAGTATCGATAGCCCTGTGCATCGAAATTCCCTTCCTGGTGTTCTCGGAATAGTTCAGCACATCACTGCCTTTCACATGGTCGGCGATAAAATTGCCAAGAATCATTTCAGGATGTGTACCGGCCAGAAAAAGGTGTGCTAAGTAGTTCAAATTATTTAGGGGTTGAGTTATGCAAATATATTAAACAGCTGAAATATCAAGGTGTTCGAAATCTGAATCTGGCTTCAGAGCTTTTGCAGTTTTATTGTTTAATATTTCATTCATTTATTTATAAAAGTGCTTGTTAATGAGGTTCAATTCATGTACGTTTGTGCCATTATTTTAGTTGTTAAAAATTTCACAATATGGATCAGAAATTAATGTTGCTCGGTGATGAGGCTATAGCACAGGCTGCTATAGATGCCGGTATGTCAGGTATTTATGCATATCCCGGAACCCCTTCAACCGAAATTACAGAATATATTATACAATCAAAGGAAGCCAAGTCAGGAAAGATTCGTGCCGGTTGGTCAACCAACGAGAAAACGGCTATGGAGTCAGCCCTGGGCATGTCATATACAGGTAAGCGCACCATGGTATGTATGAAACACGTTGGGCTGAATGTGGCTGCTGATGCTTTTATCAATTCAGCTATTACAGGAGCTAATGGTGGCCTGATCGTGGTATCAGCTGATGATCCTTCAATGCATTCGTCGCAGAATGAACAGGATTCGCGTGTTTATGGTAAATTTGCCTTACTACCTGTGCTCGAACCCACCAATCAGCAGGATGCTTACGATATGGTTCATTATGGTTTTGATATGTCGGAAGCACTTGGTGTTCCTGTATTGATGCGTATCACAACGCGTCTGGCTCATTCGAGAGCCGGCGTAATACGCAAACCTGCAAGAGCTCAGAACGAAATCCATTTGCCGGCCGACCCCAGGCAGTTTATACTTCTGCCAGCAAATGCACGACGCCAATACAAGCAATTGCTGCATAAACAGGTTGAATTTGAGAAATATGCCCTCGAATCGGGGTTCAATGTTTTCACTGATGGTGAAGATAAAACTAAGGGCATAATTACCACCGGTATTGCATATAATTACCTTCTCGAAAATTACCCTGACCGCTATATCCCCTTCCCGGTGCTGAAAATTGCTCAGTATCCTATTCCTTATTCCATGATTGAAACAATTTATAATTCCTGTGATACTTTGCTCATTCTCGAGGAAGGATATCCTGTTGTGGAAGAATCTGTCAGGGGGTTTCTTAATAATGGGAAAACAATTCACGGCAGGCTCGATGGAACAGTGCCACGTGATGGCGAACTAAATCCAAACATAGTTGCTGTAGCACTTGGCAAAAAGGATACGCGAGGGAAAGATATTCCTTCTGTAGTGGTAGGCCGGCCACCTTCGCTTTGCAGCGGCTGTCCTCATATATACTCGTACAATGCCCTTAACGAAGCACTAGAAAAGTGGAGTAAAGGAAGGGTGTTTTCTGATATAGGATGTTATACCCTGGGAGCCCTTGACCCTTTTGATGCTATTAATACCTGTGTGGACATGGGTGCTTCCATTACCATGGCAAAAGGAGCTGCCGATGCCGGATTATTACCTGTCGTTGCCGTTATAGGCGACAGTACTTTTACACACAGCGGCATTACAGGCCTTATTGATTGTGTGAAGGATAAAAGCCAGATTACCATCATGATTCTTGATAATGAAACCACTGCTATGACAGGCGGACAGGATTCCTCAGCTTTTGGCCGTATCGAAGACATCTGTTTGGGAGTAGGAGTGCACAAAGATCATATTTTCGTTCTCGATCCTTCACCGAAACATCACGAAAAAAATCTGGCAATATTGAAGAAAGAGCTTGATTATGAAGGTGTTTCAATTGTTATACCACGCCGCGAATGTATACAGACTGCCATCCGTCATATAAAGAAGAACAAGAAAACCGAAACAATACCATCAGAAGCCTGATAGTTTCGATCTCCCTATTCAGGTTCCGGTTGTAGGTACTCTGAATCCGGCACCAGGAACAAAATGATTAAAAATAAAATTGCGTTATTTATTATCTGTTAAATCAACCAGAAATGAAACGAGATATAATACTAGCCGGTGTTGGAGGACAAGGCATACTTTCGATAGCAACAACCATTGGTATGGCTGCCCTGAATACCGGATTACATTTAAAACAGGCAGAAGTGCATGGTATGAGCCAACGTGGAGGCGATGTTTCGTCGAACCTGCGGATTGCCGACCATGAAATTGCTTCTGATCTCATCCCATATGGTCAGGCCGATCTTATTATTTCGGTGGAGCCAATGGAATCGCTCCGGTACCTGCCCCTGCTTTCGCCGGGTGGATGGCTGATTACCAATACCAGGCCGTTTATAAATATCCCGAATTACCCGGAAATGGATAAACTGATGGCCGAAATTGAGATGTTCGAAAACCATATTGCACTCGATGCCGATGAAATTGCAAAAAAACTCGGTTCATCCCGCTCCGCTAATATGGTGATACTGGGAGCGGCATCCCCGTTTCTTGAAATTAGTTATACTGAGTTACAGGAAGCCATCAGGCAGATATTTGCACGCAAAGGTGATGCTGTTATAAAACTAAACCTTGATGCATTACAAGCCGGCCGCGATTTTGCCGAAGCCCATATTAATTAACTTTCTCAAAACGGGCTTTCCGAGTCTTTACTTCCCGAAAAATTGACCAGTACCCTTTTTTGGATTTTTTTTATAAACATACCTGATTGAATGATATTGAATAAGAAAAGGATACGGCTGTTTATTAGTATAATATTGGTAATCATTGCATCATTAGTGGCTTTGGTTGCTTTTAAGGATTTTATTTTTGAGCCGATTGTTCACCCAATTGCCAAGACTGCTCAAACCATTGAATTCGGAATTGTTACCGATTCATTCCGCATCGATCGTGATGAAGTTAAACCCGGCGATAATCTGGGTGCAATTTTTTCGGGGCTGGGTGTTGAGCAGCGGATTATTGACAAACTGAATACCTATACCGATGGTGTTTTTGATATCCGAAAGCTTCGGAGCGGAAATACCTTTACAGCCATGATGAGTAATGGAGGCGATAATAAGCTGAAATACTTTGTATACACGATTAACGATACCAGTTATGTGATTTTCGACTTCCGCGATTCACTAAATGTGCATACCGACTCGAAAGAGGTGGTCCGAAACCTGAAATCCCTGTCAGGAGTAATTAATTCTTCCTTATGGGCAACCATGCAACAGGCTGGAACTGACCCTAATATGGCTGTTGCCCTGTCGAATATTTACCAGTGGGCTATTGATTTTTATGCCATACAAAAAGGGGATTCGTTCAAAGTTATTTATGAGGAACTGTCGGTTGACGGGAAGCCTATCAGTATAGGCGAAATACATTCCGCAGTTTTTGCTCATGTAGGCAAAACCTATTATGCCTACCGGTTTGAGCAAGGAAATGTAACCGATTATTTTGATGAAAAGGGCCAGAATCTGCGAAAGGAATTCCTGAAAGCCCCTTTAAAGTTCTCGCGTATCACTTCCAAATTTTCGAACAGCCGTATGCATCCGATATTACGTATCAGGCGTCCCCATCATGGAGTTGACTATGCGGCACCCAAAGGCACGCCGGTGCACACTATTGGCAACGGCACTATTATAAAAGCTTCATATGCCGGTGGTGCCGGACGCCTTGTAGCTATAAAACATAACAACGGTTATACTACTTCATATATGCACCTAGCAGGTTTCGGTCCAGGTATTCACCCCGGCACTAGTGTTAGCCAGGGACAGATCATAGGCTATGTTGGAAGTTCCGGCTTATCGACCGGTGCTCATCTCGATTTCAGGGTTTATAAGAACAATGTGGCTATGGATCCGCTTAAAATGGAATCACCTCCTGCATTTCCTGTGAATGAGAAATACAGGGCTGATTTTGATTCAGTGAGGGTGCTTTATGAAAAGAACCTGAAGCTGATAAAATAA
>CAIJPI010000291.1 GCA_903822525.1 uncultured Bacteroidales bacterium
CTAAAACCTAACCCCTAACCCCTTTAACCACGGAGGCACTGAGGCCACGAAGAGACACTGAGAGTGAGTGATGGGGCGAGGGAGCGATGGGGCGAGGGAGCGGATCCACTGATGGCACTGATAAAAAGGGATAAGCACTGATTACAGTGTGAATCTTTGAGTTATCTGTGTTTTATAATGAATCAGGAGTCCGAAATCCGCAATCCGACATCCGCAATCCGCAATCCGCAATCCGCAATCCGCAATCCCACATCCTCTCCGGTTGTTGGTAAAAGTGATCAATTGCCAGGATTCAGAAATCAGGGCTGAGTTAGGGGTTTGGCGGGGAATTTTCTGCTTTTTTCAGTTCCTTCCTGGCTTCGTTGGCATATTCAGCAGGAGTAAGGCCGGTATGGTATTTGAAAATGCGGTAAAATGATGCTGCCGAATTAAACCCGGAAGCAGAATATACAGAGGTCATCTCCGGCATGGAAGCTATCCCGAGGCTATTTTCGATAATTCGTTTGGATTCATCAACACGGTAGCGGTTGATCAGGCTGCGAAAGTTTTCATTCCCGTATCCTGTTATCGCCTGGTAAAGGTATTTCTTGTTGGTGCCCAGCATGGTAATCAATGTTTGCAGGTTTAGTTCAGGGTCAAGGTAGAGTTTGCGGGTTTCGAGCAATTCTCTAAGTTGCAGGTTTAAGAAATAACGATTTGAAGGATTTTCAACATCCGCCTCAACTAAATCTTCAACGTTAGCCTGAGCATCAGATACGTTGGCAGTTCCAGCCATTGGCATGAATTGCCTGTACTGCACTATTTCAGCAATCTGCTCATCGAGGTATTTTTCCTTTTGGTACAAGCTTTCGCGGTGCTTTCTGATCTTGACAATATGCCGGAAGAGCAATGCAATAAAAAAAACAGTGAGCAACAGCAACAATGATAATAACCGCAATTGTATTTTATTCTTGCTTAATACCACGTTTTGCTTACTAATTTGCAGGTTCTTTTCCCGGGTTCCGTATTCGACCATCATCTTATTCAGCTGTTCTGCCTGATTCTCGCCAATCAACTTTTCCTTAATTTTTGCAAAATCCAAATACCATTTGAGGGCCTCCGCACTTCTCGAAAGTTTGCTGCAGGCGGCATACATTATACTATCGACATTCATTTGCAGGACCGGATAAGGATTTATTTTCAGCAGGGAATCGGCCTTTAATCCGTATCGTATCGCGCCTGTGTAATCCTGTTCTTTTATAGCGCTACTCGCAAGGGTGCTGTAACTCATCGCCTGAAACTGCAGATTGCCAAGCTTAAGGGCAATTTCATTCGCTTTCAGCAAATATTTCTTCGATTTATCCTTTTGCCCCAGTTCGAGATAGGATTCAGCCATAGATCCGTAAACATAAAAGAGAATATCCACTTGTTTTGTTTCTTCAGCCAGCAAAACGGCTTTATGCAAATGATAGAAACAACTGTCGTACTGTTTTAATGCCTGAAAAGTGAGGCCCAGATTATAATGACTCAATGCATATGATGAGGTATCCCTGATTTTCAGGATGATCTGGTTTGCTTCCCGGAAGTATTTCAGGGCTTCTGCGGGTCGTTTGTTTTGGTTCAGAATGGTACCCATAGAGGAGAGTGCGCTCCGGCATTGCCGTTGGTCTCCTGCACGATAGGAATAGTTTAGTAATTTTTTGGTAAAATATAAAGCACTGTCGAGTTGTCCGCTTCTGTTGTAAGCATACGACATCACTTTCCATGCTTCACTGATCAGGGCCGAATCTGTCGATCTGGAGGCAATTTTCATAGACCTGTAAGCATAATTCTTAGCCGAATCGAAGTGATTAAGCCTCAATTGGGCCATGCTCAGGGTATTGAAATAATAAAGCTGCAGATCGGAGCCGGCTTTAACGCCTCCCCGTGCGAGTTTGACTGCAATCAGTTCTGATACAGCCTGGTACTGATAGGAACGGAACAAGCGGTCAACGGCAGTATCCTGCAATTTCCGGGTTGAACTTTGGGGATATACAGTGCCAATCAGGGAGATGAGCAAAATAAAAGAGAGGGCTGTTGCCAAAGCTGATTTTCTCATTTCAAACGGAATAATGAATTGTAAAAATACAAAAAGTGCTTTTATCATTTCGCTGAAGCGGGTAAAAAGTTCCTTTTTAAGATAAAAAGTTCCTTTTTGAGATTACTTCAAAGTGTATTTATGCAGAAAGTAAGTTTTTGAGATTACAAGGTAAGTTTTTGAGAGCGATAAAAGTACCGTACCGGTTTACTTTTGCCAGGCTTAAGTGCACCGAATTAAAAAGCATAATACCAAACAAGTGGCTGATAAAATGAAATGTTTTGAGATTACAATTACCGGAGAACTGCGCGGTCGCGGGCTAAGGGGAAGCGCCATGTATATGGCTTTTTCGCTCGGCATAAGGGGATTTGTTGAATATAACCATGCTGGTGGCATTGTGATTGAAGCTGAAGGAGACGAAGAGCATCTTGAAAAATTCATGGCCTGGTTACGCACTTTTATACAGTCATGGAAGATTTCTGATTTCAGTTTTGTTGAAACAACTCCAAAAGGGTATTCCTCTTTCGAAATCCACAACAACTGCAATGCTGAGGGCCCTACGGTAAATAAGTCGTATGCAGCTAAATCCCTGATTTTATTTTGGATGAGGATACGGCGGATGCTTGGCGCAGATAAATATCAGATTTTACAACGAAAAAATAGACCCGCTTAAATATGCAGCTTGGCTGCTTCATTATCTCAATTTGTTCCTTTTATAAACTCATATTCCTATGAAAACAAATCCATCGTGTTACAAAAATTTTCCCTTCGGTTTGGCAAAAGCCATTCTGCTTCCCTTCATGTTTCTGGTGATGTTTCTGTCATCTGCGAAAGCACAGGAATATTGTACTCCACCTGCATCGGTTTCGCCATGCGAATATGGATCAATAGAAAATGTAACGACAACAGGTGGAACTTCCAGCAATATAAACATTACTACCGGTTGCAATGCCGATTCCTACACCGACTTTAGCAGTAGCCAATCTGTAACTCAGGAAGCCGGTGGCACCATAGATATGATCCTCACTCCTGAAGGAGAAGAAATGGACTGGTCCGTTTGGGTGGATTTTAACGATGATGGCACATTTTCATCCGAAGAGCGTGTAATTGCATATGATAATATTGATGGGGACTGGGAGGTTTACACCAGTTTTGTTGTTCCGTCTGATGCTCCTGCTGGCAGTCATGTTATGCGTATACGTTGCGATTATTACGATGAATACGGGCAGGCTACCGGATTCCCGCCTTCAGATCCGTGCGCTCAGTTAGAGGATGGAGAAACAGAAGATTATATGCTCATTGTGGGATCGAATCCTGCACCAACAGTTACAACTCAGGATGCTACTTCAATCGCACTTTATAGTGCTACCGGAAATGGAACCATTACCAAGCTGGGAGATTCCAATCCAACCGCACACGGCTTTTGCTGGAATACCACAGGCACACCCAATATTACTGACACGCACAACGATTTAGGAGGGACATCAACCACAGGCACGTTCAGCTCATCCATCACAAGTCTTCAAGCGGGAACAACCTATTCCGTCAGGGCTTATGCCACCAATACGGCAGGCACGGCCTATGGCGTTGTAAAAAGCTTTACCACCACCGGTTTACCTGCACTTACCACACAAGATGTTACGGGTATTTTATCCGGCACAGCAACCGGAAATGGAACCATTACCGATCTGGGATTATCCAATCCAACCGCACACGGTTTTTGCTGGACTACCACAGGCACACCCGGTATTACTGGCACGCACAACGATTTAGGAGCGACATCAACCACAGGTACATTCAGCTCAGCCATCACAGGTCTTACACCGCAAGAAACCTATTACATCAGGGCTTATGCCACGAACACTGTAGGTACGGCCTATGGCGTTGTAAAAAGCTTTACCACCACCAACGGTAAACCTACAGTTACCACACAAGCTGTAACGAATATTTTATTTGTCACAGCAACCGGAAATGGAACCATTACCGATCTGGGAGATTCCGATCCAACCGCACACGGCTTTTGCTGGAATACCACAGGCACACCCGATATTGCTGGCACGCACAACGATTTAGGAGGCACATCAACCACAGGCACCTTCAGCTCAGCCATCACAGGTCTTCAAGAGGGAACAACCTATTACCTCAGGGCCTATGTCACGAATACACAAGGCACGGCCTATGGCGCTGAGGAAAGCTTTACCACCAACATAGCCGGTTCACCTGCAGTTACCACACAAGCTGTAACGGATATTTTATCTGGCACAGCAACCGGACATGGAACCATTACCGATCTGGGTGCATCAAATCCCACCGCATACGGTATTTGCTGGGGCACTTACAATAACCCTGATTTAGGATATTATTTTTCTCACACAGATGAAGGCGGCACTTCTTCAACAGGGGCATTCAGTTCTAACTTAACAGGGCTTACCCAGAATCAAACCTACTATGTGCGGGCGTATGCAACCAATGCTCAGGGAACCGCTTATGGCAACGAGGTTTCTTTCACGACCATTACACTCAGTCCACCTGCTGTTACAACCCAGGCTGTAACAGATATCGGATACACAACAGCCACCGGCAATGGAAACCTAACTGCTCTTGGGGTCCCCAATGCAACGGCTTATGGTGTTTGCTGGAATACAGCTGGTACACCAACCATTTCTGACAGTCACACCGACAAAGGCAGTGCTTCTGCAACAGGGGCGTTTACTTCCTCCATAACAGGATTATTAAGCGCTACCACTTATTATGTGCGTGCATATGCTACCAACGCGTCAGGAACAGTGTATGGCAGTGAAGTTAGTTTTCCCACTTCCAATCCGTTTAACTGGTACGCAATTGGAACAGGCGCTAACTCTGAAATTTTTTCAATTGCCGTTTCCGGCAATGATGTTTATGCAGGGGGACTTTTTACAAGTATAGGAGGTACCGGCATCAATGGAATTGCTAAATGGAATGGCACTGTATGGACGGGGCTGGGCGCGGGTGTTGATGATGGCGCTGTGCTTGCAATTGCAGTGAATGGAAACGATGTTTATATTGGAGGAATCTTTACAAATGTTTCCGGCACCAGTATCCCAAAAATAGCCAAATGGAATGGTAGCAGCTGGTCCTCCATTACCACCACCGCACCTCCAGACGGTAATGTTAGCAGCCTTCTGATATTCAACAATGAGCTTTATGCAGCAGGAAGTTTTGTCACCATAGATGGAATCCATGTAAATGGCATCGCAAAATGGAACGGTACCACCTGGAGTGCTATGGGGACAGGCGCATCAGGTGGTAGTGTTCAAACTTTGGCAACCGATGGTTCAAACCTATATGCCGGAGGCGCTTTCTTAGCTATAAACGGAATCCCTGCTAATGGAATTGCCAAATGGGATGGAAATCAATGGTCAGCATTAGGGACTGGCATCGTTGGTGCAGTATCGGCTATTGCCATAATGAATGGCAATGTTTATGCCGGAGGTTCTTTTATTAATGCATCCGGAGTGGATAATACCAGAAATCTGGCCAAATGGGACGGAACCAACTGGAGCAGTATTGGTGTTTTGGACCTTGGAACA
>CAIJPI010000292.1 GCA_903822525.1 uncultured Bacteroidales bacterium
CGGATATCAGATTTAAAGAAACAGTTAGCTGACCTGATTGTAGTGGAAAAGAAAATTCTGGAAGAATATTCACATTTTGTATCGCTTTTTGCCAAAAACAAAAAGCAGAAAACGATATATAAGAAGGGTAAAAAGGCATACGATTATTACTATAAACTATATAAAAACGAGAGGGATCCAAAGGCATGTTTCAGCAGCGGTAAATCGCTGGAAGTACTGTTAAAAAAGATCAGTACTTATGCTGAAAGTGAAGATCCGAACCTTGTAAAAGAACTCAGGAAGTTAAAGAAACCGGATGAAATCCGGAAAGCATTCGGGATTTAATTAATTATACAAATGGAAAACAGGGGGATTAGATTTTATAGCAGATGTGCAATTGCACTAATTTTCCTTTTTATTTTTAAGGTTGGCAATGCACAGGAAATATACAAATACCAGGCTCATACTAAATCGATTTCCGCAATAGCATTTTCTCATGGTGGCGATACAATTATCAGCTATGGAAACGATAAATTACTGGTAGTTCACAACATACAGGATCGGAGCCTGACAACTCTTACAGGCGTTGCTGACGGGAGAATAATTACACGAATTTTAACTTCACCAATCGACGACTATGTTGCCTTTCAGACCTGGGGCGACAAGATTTTCGTTACACGTGGAGGCAGAACAATTATTGATGTAATCGAATCACGGTCTGAGGTTAAAAGTTTTGAATTCAGCATATTCGAAAGAAATACACTTTATTTCCTCGATAATAATAAGTTAATGAAATGGAGCTGGCCATCCAAGGAGGTTGTTAGCAGTGGTGCAGATCCGGTAACCGGGAATGTGAAAATGTTCGCGCTTTGCAATAAATCTGATAGAATTATTACCGTTCTTGATGATAATTCGGTTAGCTGCGTAAACAAAGCAAAATCCAGTGATTCATATCTTGTTTTTAATGAGCAGAAAAATGAAGTAGCGGCAGTCGCTGTGAGTCCGGATGACGCTTATCTGGCAATAGGGTTTAAATCCGGAACAATAGAAATATTCGATCTCGAAACGGGAAAGTTTGTAAAAGGTATTCACGACATTACTACAACGATAAGCTGCCTGGTATTTGCTCCCCAGGGCCCATATCTTGTGAGCAGGTCGATGGATATGGCTGTAAGGATATGGTATGTTCCTGAAGGGCAATTAATTTTTAGTTCGGAGGGTGGTCCTACCGGCCCGAATCTTCCAAGGGCTATAATTTCCAGCAACGGTAAATATCTTGCTATTAATAAGGATTACATAACAGTTCAGTATTTTGATCTGCGAAGAATTCTGTCGCAATGGTTATCGAACCAGGGAGAACTTGCGTCTAATAATTTTAATTTAGGTAAGGCTGAGGAATATTGCAGCCATTCTATTGAAATATTTCCGGGTTACGATTATTATTATAAGCGCGGTATGATTCGTTTAAAACTAAGGAAACAGGCCGACGCTTTTGCAGACTTTACCGATGCGCTGAAATACAGACCCTTAGGGAAGGAGGCCTTACTTGAGCGTTGTAAGATTAACTATGAGAAGAACAACAATGAGGATGCGCTTGCCGATTGCAATACTATTGGCAGACTATACATTCAGGATTCACTTTGCTGGGGATTGAAAGGGATGATACTGTTTAATCTGGGAAGATATTCGGAGTGCAGGAAGGCAATAGATAGCGCAATGGCCTATTCGAGAAACCCTGATAATTACCGCCTTTTAAGAGCATTAGCAATGAAAAAGGCAGGCTTATAC
>CAIJPI010000293.1 GCA_903822525.1 uncultured Bacteroidales bacterium
ATTCCAAATTCTACCAATATGCAAGAACAAATAACCCTCACCACACCAGCCCTTTTATTCTCAGCGATTTCGCTGATCCTGCTGGCTTATACTAACAGATTCTTGGGCTATGCAACATTGATTCGTGGGCTGCATGAGAAGTTTAAAGCCGACCCAAATGAATTACTCAAAGGGCAGATAGCAAATCTCCGCAAGCGGCTTTACCTCACCAAAAACATGCAGATAATGGGTGTTACCAGTTTGTTCTTATGTGTTGGAACCATGTTTCTTATTTTTGTAGGTGAGCAAAACATTGCAGTCTGGATATTTGGTGTGGCTATGATAATGATGATCGTGTCGCTTGGCATTTCGATCTATGAAATCCAAATATCTGTGAAAGCCTTAGACCTTCATTTGAGCGATATGGAACATGAAGCCACGGAAACTAAAAACAAATAGCGCAATAATTAAACTGACTGTCTTGCTAAAAGGCAATATTTAATCACATTTATATCATATAATATACTGGCATATTTACTGCTATAAAAGCAAAAATACATACACCCACTCTTCAATTAAAAATAAAATCCTTTATGGTTAACAGCCACAAGGGGGTTTTATATTATTTGTGGGTACACAATTAGAAATTTTAGCCTGTAATTCGGCTTTTCTCATCAATTATTAGGTGAAATTCTGTTTTGAAGGTTTAAAATGGATAATGTAGTACCCACAAGATTTTTCCTGTAGGTACTACAAATACAATGCTGAACATATTAAGATAATTGAATCCTATCGAAGACGTTTCTTATTCTTCATTGCTTCAAGCACCTCTTTTTCATCAAATTGATAAATATCTCCATGCCTACTGTGGGGAATTTGTCCCATTTTTAATCGTTTTGAGGCAGTTGTTTTTGAGCAGCCTAAAATATCAGCAAGACCTTGAATCCCTTTCTTGGTTACAGATACACTTGTGGTCGCTGCATCAATCTTAAGTTTAAGCTCATTTAATACCTCATTTTGTTCCATGATCATATCATAGATGGCTTCTAATACTTTTTTGTCGTCATTGTTAAACATCTTCTTTTATTATTTTTATATAATTCCATTGCTGGAAGTTATTGTTATCCTTTTTTAATGAAGGATACATTGATTGATAGTATTCTTATTTAGAAAAGTTTATTCTTTTCATTACTTTTTCCATACTTTTCATTTCTACACAATAATAAGGGCATTAACATCATTTTCATTCAGGATAATGTTCCATATTAATCTTAGAAATTTAAATACGGATGGTTTAATAGTGAGGTAGCATTTTGAGGAGGTCTTGTTCTAACATACTTCCAAAACGATTTTTCTGTTTTATGACCAGTTATTGCCATAATAGATGCAATAGGAGTACCTGACAAAGCTAAATTCGTTGCAAATGACCTTCTTGCTGTGTGACTGGATACTAACCAGTACTTTAGAATAAGTTTTGTCACCCGTTTCCCACCATTAGAACGAACAATTTTTTCCCATGTATTCAACTTTGCAAGTTTTGCAATAATTTTAAGGTTATCATTAAATTTTTGATTACTGATAACTTTCGGCAGTTTTGGAGAGTATTTATCCAGAATCGCCTGAAGAATTGATCCAATTGGCAAGCAAACATCTTTTTTAGTCTTTATTGATGTAATCCTAATTATTCTATCATTCCCTATATCCTCTGGCTTAAGATTTTCGATATCTGAAAAGCGAAGCCCAGTGAGCGATGCAATAATAAAGGCATCTCTTGTTTGAGCAAGTGTAGGATGTTTTGAAAGATCAATTTGATATATCCTTCGCAGCTCATTTTGATCCAGATATATACAATCTATATCTTCTTGAATAATTCTGAATTCCTTATCCATGAAATAATTGTTATTATGAAGTTTTAACTGAAAAGATGCTCTAAGAAACACTTTCAGATTTTTTATATGCCCACCAATAGTATTAATCCGATGATTACATCCTTCAAGATATTTGATAAAATCTAAATAGAACACTTTATCAATATCCGTAAAGTTGATTTTTTTTCTCCTCAATTTAGAGTACTTTTTTAAATGATTTAAAGTTGTGTTATAATGCCTTATAGTTTTCCAATCTTTATTACAAGTTTTAAGGTAAGATTCAATAAAACCAATTACGGTTATCTTTTCAGGAAGTTTTGTTGGAGAACAAACTCCCATTCCTTTTTTTATTGATTCAGGAGTAATTTCTTGTTTCTCTACAATGAGTTTTTCATATGAATCGATTATGTCAACTCCAATCCTTTTTAAATTTTGATTGATATTTCGCCAATCAATACTTGGGTCTTTAATGATGCAATGATTTTTTTTGTCCCAGAATTTTGCATCAATTTGTTCTCCAGTTGTAATTTGAAGTGGCTTGAAATGACCATCTTCTTTATATCCGAAATTAAATAGCGCAAAAATTGTAGCTTTGCCTTTTGAATTGTTTTTGAGGTAATAACGCACCTCATTAGTTTTAAAATTAGTTTTCATTTGTTTTTATTTTTTTTATAAGCCATTTATTGACTTTAATATTTAATTATATTATGTTTAATTTAAAAAGTTTGAAAAATCTGCGAAATAATTTACGCAAGAAACACCCTGATTTAGATTGAATCAAGATGCCTTAGAAAAAAACGAAAATTTAAGTAAATGTTAGATTACCAATATATAGTGTGATAATCTACATTATTTAGAATGAATCTTAATAGAACGGCTTCGGGTACATTCTACCACTAAATAGCTGATTTACAAGTAATTGTATTTCAGCTTTTTTTTTGCGCAAAATTGTATCAAAAAAAAAGGTGAAATATCGGATTCATTTATAGTTTAAATCCGCTATGCCCTTATAGTTTCCCCATTAAAATGCGCAAGAGTTCTAATTCTGTCAGACTTATAATCAGTCCTCAATTTGATCAGCTTCGGTGGCATGTTCCTCTGGAATTGCTACTTTATCCTCTTCAATTAATTTTCGCATCAACTCTTTTTTATCTTTTTGATTTCGCCGGATTAAAAAGATAATTAATGCGATTACGGCTGCGATGCTGAATATAATAATTAACCAATTCTTCTCCATAGTTCATTTACATTTAATGTTAATAAGCCAGGTATAATAATTACAAAGGTAGTTGTTTAAATCATTCGTGTTTTTAACAACAGGAATCAGAGATTATCTTAATTTTTATAATTAATTCCAGGTTAACCAGAACCTATTTTTATATATTTGTGTTTATAAAACACGATGGGTATGAGTACAAAGAACAGCCGCAGAGATTTTCTTAAAATAGCAGCAGCAGGAAGCGCAGCCCTGGGTTTGGCTCCTGTAAGCCAGGTATTTGCTTCAGAAAGCAGCCCTGATACAGAGGAACTATTAGCGGAAAAGAAAATTCCGGAAGCAAAAGGAAAATCAGTGATGGGGCTCAGATGCAAACCCATGGCAACTGTCCGAATAGGTCTTATCGGCTTAGGTATGCGCGGCAGCGAAGCCGTTCGCAGGCTTATACAGGTTGAAGGCACTGAACTGGTAGCTATTGCGGATGTGGTTTCTAAAGCTGTTAAAGATGCCAACAAGCAGATAACGGATGCCGGATATAAGGCAGCAATCGAATATACGGCCGAAGAAGACTGGAAGAAAATTTGCGAACGCGACGACATCGATCTGGTATACCAGTGCACTCCCTGGCTGTTGCATACACCCATTGCCGTTTACGCGATGAAACATGGAAAGCACGCCGCATGCGAGGTACCAAGTGCTGTGACGCTCGAGCAGTGCTGGGACCTGGTAGATACTGCAGAGGAGACACAAAGGCACTTTATGATGCTCGAGAACTGCTGTTATGATTTCTTTGAGCTGAATACGCTGAATATGGCACGTAATGGTGTGTTCGGCGATATTTACCATGCCGAAGGAGCATATATTCACGACCTCCGCTGGCTTAAGTTTATGAAAGAAGGCGGTTATCACAATATGTGGCGTCTCGAATTCAGCAAACTGCATACCGGCAACCCCTACCCTACCCATGGACTTGGCCCGGTGGCCCAGATAATGGGAATAAACCGCGGCGACAGGTTCGATTACCTTACTTCGGTTTCGACCAGCCAAATTGGAATGTCGCTATACGCCCAGGAAAAATTCGGAGTCAACTCTCCCGAAGCACTTCAGGAATATAGGCTTGGAGATATGAACACAACTGTGGTGCGGTCGCTGAAGGGGAAAACCATTATGATACAGCACGATACAACCAGTCCACGGCCCTATAGCCGCATACACCGGATAAGCGGAACAAAAGGAATGGCTGTTAAGTATCCTGAACAGCTGATAGCACTGGAACCTGGCGCACATGAATTTCTGAAGAAAGAAGATTTCGATGCGCTTATGAAAAAATATGAGCACCCATTAGCTACTCAAATCGGAGAAAAAGCGAAAAAAGTAGGCGGACACGGCGGCATGGATTTTATAATGGACTACCGGCTGATATATTGTTTACGCAAAGGACTCCCCCTCGATCAGGATGTATATGATGCAGCATCCTGGTGCAGTATTGTTCCACTGAGCGAAAAGAGCGTTCTGAACAGGGGGAATTCGACAGATATACCCGATTTTACCAGAGGAGCGTGGAAGAATGCAGAACCCTGGCCCATTGTAACTATTGAATAACAGGCTATAAAAAACGCATCCGGTAAGAATGCGTTTTTTGTCTTTTATCTGCCATCGGAGACTCTAAACATCAGCCCCGCTTTTAATCCGAAATAGAAATTATGCGAGCCTTTATATTCGCCATGCAGATTAGGCAACTGCCAGTCCTTGCTGCTGATATCGAGCAGGCCCACGGAAGAATTGAAAGAAAGTAAAAACATCATGTTATCGTTCGAAACGAGTTCGAACATCTTATTCACTGAGAAATCCAATGCAATATCAACAGGATTGAATCGCCTCTTTATATCTCCTGATATCATACCATCAGGATTATTCAGTGGGTATGCGCCTGAATTTATTTTAAAATCCTGTTTTGCACCTGTAAGAATCATGATATCCGGGCCAAAAGCTATCCAGGTCGGATCGTTTGTCATAGGCACTTTCCGCATCAGCAGGAATGGCAGTTGTATATAGGCAAGCTTGAGTTTCCGGGTGACATCGCCTGTGCTTGTATTATCACTATAATTCTGGCCCAGTTGTATGTACCCGGGTGAAAAATTCAGGCCCCATCCTTCATTCAAAAAGTAATTTACACCCATACCGGCCGTAAGCCCGAATGTAGTGGAATAGTCCATTTCTTTATTATTGTATGCATTCTGGTTGACGAGCCACACGCTGTTGAGACCCGCTTTGGCATCGATCCAGATGGACTTCTCTTCTTGTGAAAAAACTACTGACGGAAATGCTAAAAGAAAAAATATCGATACCTTAAACAAATACACCTTCATACTTCGCCTGGTTTGGATTGCAAAACTTAACCTAATATAGTTTTGTTAAAAACTGAACTGATCTTCTTTAAAATGCAAATTATAATAAAACTCTTCTATTTCCTGATGCTGTGCTGCAAAATTAAAAATAAAATCCGCTTTATCCAGATAAGTGGCAATATCCTTTGGTTCACCTACCGCTGGATTGCGCACCATCATCACAAACAAACCGGGAGCAACAATGTTTCGAAGGCTGCGACTTTCACAAACGATCAGCTGATTATTAACAAAGTTTTTCAAAAAAAACACAATGGCCTTTTCGACATAAAAGTCAGAAACACGCAGGTAAAATACTTGTTTGGCACCCGCTCTGAGCATTTTTGATGTATCCTTCGGGGAATCGGTTTTGAGTTCTTCCATTACTTCAAAGCCGGTTAAATCCATTTCATTATGTGTCCCATGCAAGCCTTCTTCACCCGGACGAATGCTGGTTACTTTGAGTCCAATAGTATCATGGGTGGCTGCCAATTTGCTGATAATACCACAAGCCAGGGTTGTTTTACCTGCATTGCGCGAATTACCGCCTATCATCACCATATTGGGTACTTTAATCATCAAGCAGGAAGATAATATTCGGGAGTTTATGAATTGAGTTCGAGGAGTAGCCGTACAAATTCCTTCTGCATGATTTTATCCATACGCTGATGGAAAACGTCGAAAGTTTTAACCAAGCGGCGACCTTCGGGTGAAAGCATAGTACTGCCGCCTTCCTGTCCGCCACGGGCAGTTTCGAGTAGGTGAAACCCGAGCATTTTCTCAATTTTCCGCAGATCGTTCCAGGTACGACGGTAGGTAATTCCGAGTTCCTCACAAGCTCCGACAAGGGAGCCACACTCATCAATTTTCTTTAATATCTTCCATTTACCATCCCCTAAAATGCCATCGCCCTGCAGGGATGAAAACCAGATTTTATACTCCGGTTTCAGGTTTTCGAATTTATTCATAGAAGTGTTATTTCTGAAAAATAGATTGAAATCACAATCGCAAAATATTCAAAAGCAAACGCTGGTTGATTCCGGCATTCATGATCAACCGGGACTTGGGTTTATTTTACCTTATCAAGCATTAAGCTGTGCCCAAAGCAAATCTTTAAGTGCGGTGAGTCCAAGTCTGGTATGCGATGAAATAAAAACAGTAGGTAAGGTACGCGGTAATTCTTTTTTCATTTGTTTCATCATTTCCTCATCCAGCATATCGCATTTGGTAACGGCAAGCAAGCGGCCTTTATTCAGCAGTTCGGGATTAAATTGTTTTAATTCGTTGAGAAGTATCTTGTATTCTTTTTTAATATCCTTGCTATCAGCCGGAATCATAAAAAGCAATACCGAATTTCGTTCGATATGACGTAAAAATCTGACACCAAGCCCTTTACCTTCGTGAGCGCCCTCAATAATTCCAGGAATGTCAGCCATAACAAAGGACTTATCGCCATAGTAAGGCACTATACCCAGGTTAGGCCTGAGGGTTGTGAAAGGATAGTCGGCAATTTCGGGTTTTGCAGCTGAAATCACAGACAGAAGCGTTGATTTCCCGGCATTAGGGAAACCGACCAATCCAACATCAGCCAGTATCTTCAGCTCAAATATTTTCCAGCATTCGGTGAAAGGTTCGCCTGGCTGTGCAAACCGGGGAGCCTGATTGGTTGAGGTTTTAAAGTGATCGTTTCCAAGGCCACCGCGGCCTCCCGGAACTATGATATGTGTTTCGCCATGGGCGGTTACTTCGCATTCAATCTCTCCGGTTTCGGCATCGCGCACAATAGTTCCAAGGGGGACTTCAATATACCTGTCTTCGCCATTTGCCCCGGTTGACAAGGCTTTTGACCCGCCCTCACCTTCTTTGGCAATTATATGCTTGGTATAGCGGAGATGGAGCATAGTCCATAACTGCTGATTGCCTTTTACAATAATGTGACCTCCACGTCCGCCGTCACCACCGTCAGGTCCTCCACGGGGAGTACTCTTACTACGGTGAAAGTGGTGTGAACCTGCTCCTCCCTGGCCCGATCGCAAATAGATCTTTACATAATCAACAAAACTGGAACTGGCCATTATTTTTTTTTGAATTTAAAATTTTTGAATACCTGCGGGTAAAATTTAATGCAAATGTTTATCAGAAAACAACATTCAAACTGCACATCAGGTATTTAGAACAAATAAAAGGCATTATAGTTATCCGAAGAGCGACTTTACCTTGATTTTTTCATTGCAGCTTCGACTGTTTCCGATAGGCGGGCAAATATTTCCTCATTGGTGCCTATTGCATTTACGACTACATGTTTATTCTGTTTTTTGTACAGTTCCATTACCGGAGCTGTTTTTGTATCATATTCCTCAAGACGGTGAATGATAAGTTCAGTTGAAACATCATAAATACGGGCCTTTTCGGAACGACCGCGTTTATCGAGGCGTTTGATCAGTTCAATGGTAGGTGCGTTGAGCTCACAAACATAGGAAACACCCATATTCATGCGGCGCAACAATCCGTCGAGTATATATGACTGCAGTATGGTACGGGGGAATCCTTTAAAAATGAACCCATTAACATGGTTATGCACTTTCATTTCCCGTTCGATGAGCCTGATTACAATTTCGTCTGAAACAAGGTCGCCTTTCTCCAATGTTTCTTTAACCTTTAAACCAAGTTCTGTTTCTGCCTTAATTTCTTTCCGCAGCAGCGAGCCTGTTGAAATGTAATAGAAATTAAATTTCTTTGCAAGCAGATTGCCCTGAGTTCCTTTGCCGGCGCCGGGAGGTCCTGACAGCACAAGGTTAAACCATTCCTTTTGAAGGGTAAGTTCAATGGCCGTGCTTAATTTTTCGAAAATGGAGGGGATGGGTCCAACACCCTGAATAGGTACGTAGAGATTACGTTCCTGGTAGTAGCCTATTACCGGGGAAGTTTTATTTTTATATTCGCTGAGCCTGAATTTAATAATTTCTTCTGTATCGTCGGGGCGTCCTGATACTTTACCTCGTTCGATAAGCCTGCGGGTAAGTTCTTCGTCGGGAACTTCAAGGCTCAGCATACAGGATATAGAAGTATTCAACTTGAGCAACAGCCCATCAAGAATATAAGCCTGAACGAGTGTACGAGGAAAACCATCGAAGAGTATACCTTTCTTATCGGAACTGGTAATAATTTTTTTTTCGATAAGTTCAACCATGATTTCGTCGGAAACTAGTCCGCCGAGGCCTATCAGGTCTTTAACCTGCATCCCCAGTTGTGTGCCTTCAGCAATTTCCTGACGCAGCAGATCGCCGGTTGAAATATAAGCAAGGTTGTATTTTTCAATCAACATTTGCGACTGTGTACCTTTGCCGGCTCCCGGAGGTCCAAATAGAGCTATATTGAGCATCGTTATGTGTTTTTCATGCGGATACCTGTTGTTTCAGATTCTGCATTGTCAGTTTATATTATTATTTCCTGAAAAAATTAAGATTTCTGCGAGACTATTCTTCAACAATTTTATAGATATCACCTGAGTTACGACCCAGACCGTCATAATCGAGGCCATAACCTACAACAAATTCGTTAGGTATACTGAAACAGAGGTAATCGATTGGAAATTTCGAACTGAAAGCATCAGGCTTCAGCAGGCAGGCTGCCACCAATACTTTGGCAGGCTCCATTACGCGTAAGGTTTCGAGGAAACGATCGAGGGTGAGTCCGGTATCAACTATATCTTCGATAACAACGATGGTTCGTCCTTTAATATCGAGATCGAGCCCGATAATCTGCTGAACAACACCGGAACTCTGGGTTCCCTGATAGGACGAAAGTTTTACAAAAGCTATTTCGCAATCGATGGTTACCTTTTTCAGTAAGTCAGAAGCAAATATAAAAGCGCCATTAAGCACCACGATAAACAAAGGCGTTTGCCCATCGAGATCGATATTAATACGGGTTGCAAGTTCGCTGACCTTTGTTTGTATATCTTTGTCAAGTAAATATTTATTGAAGTTTTTATCCTTCAATTTCCAGGTATCCGGCATAAGGGGAAATTTTGTTTAACTATTGCCGGCAAATTTACAGTTAAAGCCCGATATATCAATTAAAAAGATGAAAACGGCTCCAAATTTTGAAAAACTATTCCGTTGGTCCGCTTTTGAGTAAATATTCAGCTCCCGGATTTAAGATTTTACCTTAATTTCGCAAAAAATAATTATATGACTCCTTTAGTAAGCATTATCATGGGAAGCACTAGCGATCTGCCGGTTATGGAAGATGCTGCAAAAGTACTGAATGAACTGCGCATTCCTTTTGAAATGAATGCCTTATCGGCTCACAGGACACCTGAAGAAGTTGAAAAATTCGCCAGTAGCGCACACAGTCGTGGCATTAAAGTGATCATAGCCGGAGCCGGAATGGCAGCTCACCTACCCGGTGTAATTGCAGCTTTTACTCCCCTTCCTGTTATCGGAGTTCCTGTAAAATCTTCGTTCGACGGTATGGACTCACTGCTTGCTATTGTGCAAATGCCTCCCGGGATTCCGGTTGCAACAGTTGCAGTAAATGGCGCACGAAATGCAGGTATATTGGCTGCACAGATGATTTCGCTCGGTGATGCAGAACTTTTTGGCAGGTTGGTTTCGTTTAAGGAGGAGCTTAAAAAGAAGATTATTCAAGCCAACGAAGAGCTGAGTAAAATCAAATACGATTTTAAGGTGTAAAACACCTTATAATGCAACATAATAGAAATTCAGCCAATTCCCCGGCTGTGTTGTAAGTTATCTTGTTTTTTTGCGGATTATCGTAATACCATCCCTTACAGGAAGCAGTACATTATCCACATCCGGATGTTGCTGTACAAATTTATTGAAACGGATAATTCCCAACGATTCCCGGTCGGATTCAGCTCCTGGCAGCACAACTCTTCCATACCATAGCGTATTATCAGCCAGAATGTACCCCCCTGCCGACACTTTGGGCAGGACCATTTCGAAATAGTGGCAATAATTTTCTTTATCAGCGTCAATAAAAACAAGATCGAAAGGACCTTCCAATTGTGTTATAATTTCGATTGCATTGCCAGTATACATGCAAATTTTATCGGTCAAGCCGGCTTCTTCAAAATAGGGTTTGGTAAAATCATCCATTTCCGGATTACAATCAATAGTATGAAGCATTCCACCGGGCTTAAGGCCCTGTGCCAGGCAAATAGCTGAATACCCTGTGAATGTCCCTATTTCGAGAATTGCTGCCGGCTGTATCATGTGGCTTAACATCTGAAGGAAAGCGCCCTGAAGGTGTCCCGAAAGCATCTGGGGCTGATGTGTTCGCAGGTGCGTTGCGCGCGAAAGCTTAGCCAGCACCGGCATTTCATCAGATGTATGATCGAGTGCATATTTTTCGATACCTGGCTTCAATAAGCCCTCGTCAGAATCATTCATCGGCTGACAGGTTTCTGATTGTTAAAAATCAATGAGCTCAGGTCGGCCGGATTAAATACCTCGTTGGCCATTGTGGCCAGACCTGATGATGTAATAGCATCGATCTTCCTGTAGATTTCTTCTACCGGATCAACTTTACCATAAACCAATATATTTTTACCCATGCTGAGCATTTCATTCTGGTGCGATTCGAGAGATATTGCAAGTTGTCCTTTAAGCTGGCGCTGGGCCGTATGCAGACCAATGGGTGTAAGGCTCACATCGCGCAGTTTCCGCAATTCTTTATGTATCAACTCGATGGCTTTGGGCATTAAAATGTCGTCAGTACCACAATAAATGCTGAGCAATCCTGTATCCGAAAATGCCTGGTAATTGGATTCGAGGTTATAAGCAATTCCGTTTCTTTCGCGCAGGGCAATATTGAGCCTTGAGTTCATAGCCGGACCTCCTAATATATTATTGAGCAGCGCCATTGTGAACCTTCGGTCGTCGTGGGCATTGCAGGCAATATTTCCTATAACTACATGTGCCTGATGGCGCGAATATTTTCGTGTAATCGTTTGCGGTATGTATCCTGAAAAAGGAAGGCGCATAACAGGTGTGGGACTGGCTGAATCCGCCGTAAAATAGCGTTCGGCAACAGCTATTGCCTTTGAAAGTGAAATATTTGCCACCGAGCTGATCACCACCCGGGAAGGAATGTAGTTCGCATCGCGAAATCGCAATACATCTTCGCGGGTATAGTGTTTCAGCTTTTCCTTAGTCCCCAGGATATTCCTACCCAGCGGATGATCGCCAAAAACCACTTCATCAAATTCATCATGAATCCATTCGGCAGGATTATCCTTGTATGAATTAATTTCATCCATCACCACAGCTTTTTCCTTTTCGATCTCTTTTTCAGGAAAGACAGAATGGAAAACAATATCGGCCAGGAGTTCGGCAGCACGCTGATAATACCTTCCCTGGATGGAAGCATATACGCTGGTGTCTTCTTTGGTTGTAAAAGCATTCAGGTCGGCACCCACATTCTCGAGGCGGCTCAGCACCTGGTAATTACTGCGCTTTTGAGTTCCCTTGAAAATAAGGTGTTCAATAAAATGTGCAAGTCCCTGCTGACCTGAACTTTCGTCGCGGGAACCGGCCTGAACTATTACACCCAGGTGAGCCACACCTCCGCGTTGCTGCCGGTGTACAAGACGGATACCATTTTTTAACTCGTAGTATTGGTAGGACATAAGGGATGAGTTGGGGTGGGCGAAAAATAAAATATACTGCTAAGCCGCATTCAGTAATTTACGAAATAATAAACGAAGGTCTTGCTGAAGAATAATTATTTCATTTCAAGCTCAGTGGGATATTTATCATCAAAAAACACCCAGAAAAGGGGTTTGTAACCACGCAGTTCGCCTGAATCGGAAAGACGTTCAACCATAGGACATATTCCTGCCACTTTTTTTGTAAAGGCGAGAGTCTTCTCATTCATACTCCACTCTTCAAGGAAACGCAATCTCGTAATGTCACTTAACCGTATTTCGGTAACCATAACAGTATCCACCAGGTCGTAAGGCGGAGTGGTACGTTCAAAACTTATGGTATCGATGCGCTTCATCATGTTTTTAATTTCGTCGGCTGAATAAGGTTTGCA
>CAIJPI010000294.1 GCA_903822525.1 uncultured Bacteroidales bacterium
GCCGGAATCCTGTGGTTTATGCCCTTGCAGCCTGTGGGGATAAAAAACCGTAAAGGTTCGCTGGGAAGCTATTATTCCATCCGGAATTATTGTGAACTGGATACTGCATACGGAACCATGGATGAATTTATCGCACTTGTGAATGAGATTCATTCCATGGGAATGTACGTGATCCTCGATTGGGTTGCCAACCATACTGCCTGGGATCATCACTGGGTTGAAGAGTTCCCGGCATTTTACCGCAGAAACGAGCTAGGAGAGGTGCATCCGCCATTTCCGGAATGGGAAGATGTGATCGGGCTCGATTATACCAATTGTGATTTGCGGAACGAGATGATTGAATCGATGAAATTCTGGCTCAAAACCGCTGCTATTGACGGATTTCGCTGCGACATGGCCATGCTGGTTCCTACTGATTTCTGGAATGAAGCACGTTACGAACTCGAAACAGTTAAGCCTGTTTTTATGTTAGCCGAAGCCGAACAGCGCGATTTAACCGAGGAAGCCTTTGATGTGCTTTATAACTGGAACCTTATGCATGTGTGGGACGATATCGCAAAAGGGAAATATACAGCCGACGAAATCCGGTGGCGGCTTCCCTCCGAGATTACTGATTTTCCGGAAGGTGCCGACAATATGCTGTTTATCAGCAACCACGATGAGAATTCGTGGAACGGTTCGGAAATTGAGCGCCTTAACTTCGGCCTCGAGGCTTTTGCTGTGCTCATCTTTACCCTGCCTGGCATGCCACTGATATATTCGGGCATGGAAGCCGGGAATTACCGCAGGCTCGAATTTTTTGATAAGGACTGTATCGAATGGAAACAGGATAAAATGGCCGCACTTTATACGAAACTTGCTCACCTGCGCATGCATAACCCGGCGCTGTGGAGTTTGCAGCCTAAAACTGATTTTCAGATACTTACTACCGACAGGGAAGATAAAATTCTTTTCTTTAAACGCGAGACTTCCGGTAATAAAGTGATAGTTGTAATAAATCTAAGCGACGAGCATATTAATTTCCAGTTTACAGGCAACGGATTCCAGGGTAATTATATGGATGTAATTTATGAAATGCCTGTTATTTTAGGCGATGCACCCTGTTTGTCGCTCGAACCCTGGGGGTATAAGGTCTGGCAGGGGAGGTGATTATTAAATGGATAGCTAAAGTCAAATGGAGGGCTGATTCAAATGTCTGAGATCTGACTTTGGAATTAACGCCCTATGTTCGTCCCCTGATTTTAAATATAATTATATCTTTTCCTCACAAATGCCATGCTTCTAAAATGTGATAAACCCTTTGGATGGGTTAGTAACAATATTTAACAGCATGCCATATGGCAACAAATTCTTCGAAAGTCACATAACCGTCAACGGTAAATTCAATATCGCTCGAATAGCCTGAATTACCTGTATAAACCTTCCCGTCTTTTATTGTTGCCATTACATCGCTGCTGTAGGAGGATGTGCCTTTATATAATTTTCCGTCTTTTATTGTCATGGCTACATCGCTGCTGTACGATGAGTTCCCCTTAAATACTTTCCCATTGATTACATTGTATATAACATCGCTCGAATAGGAACTATTGCCTTTTAATATTTTATTGCCGCTTACATGGCACAAAATATCGGATGAATACCCGGATGTTTTCTTAAATACTTTGCCATCCGAAATATTGCAGATAACATCGCTGCTGTATGAAGAGCTTCCTTTATAAACCTTCACCTGTGCCTGTGTTAAAGTTGCCAGAGAAATGGATACTGTTAAAATGAGTATAAACGATTTCATATTTTTCAATTTACCGATCGGATCCGGGAATTCCCTTAAATGGGTTGTGCCATTTGAAAATGAATTTTAACAGACTATAAATGTAATGAAAAAATCATATTAGTGTTTACGTACGGAATATTGAATAAATATGTGACAGTAACTTTCGCAGAATTTGCTGTTATATTAAAAAGCCCCGAAGCATTGCTGCTTCAGGGCAAAATGAAATAGTTAATATCTAAAATGGAAGAATTACATCGTCAAAGATATACTGTTATTATTTAAAAGAAATCACCAATGTATAAGCGCGCGATTATTTCATTAAGCGTTTGAAAAACACGGATAAGCGCGTTTTTTGTCTACGAATTGTCCATGGGAATATACACTTCAACTTTCAATCCGCAGGCATTACCATCCTTATCAAAACAGTCGGTATATTCCACACGACATCTAGCAGACTTATCAGGCTGATTGAACAAACGAATTCGCGTTTCGGTTATTTCAGTGCTGTGATGCCTGGCTGGTTCTGCTGATGAACCTTCAATTTCCATTGCCTTTTTACGCCCTACGCCATCATCGGTGACTGTGCATTTTAGTAGCTGATTTTCAGCGATTTGAAAGGTGATCATCAAATGTCCCGGAGTCCTTTTATGCATGATGCCATGGCGTACTGCATTTTCAACATAGGGCTGAATAAGGAATGGAGGTATCAGAATAGCTTTCGGATCTATTTCTCCCGGAATTTTAAACGAAAAACTGAACTTATTCGGAAAACGCATCTTCTCAATACGGAGATAGCTTTTCAGGAAATCAATCTCCTGGTCAAGGGGCACCATTTTTTTTGAAACATTATCAAGTGACGAACGCACAACTTTTGAGAAATCGGAAAGGTATGAAAGGACTTCATCGGTTTTGTTGGACAATACAAAGTACTGTATGCTGTTTATCGCATTGAATATAAAGTGCGGATTCATCTGTGCCTGAAGGGCCTGGATTTCGAGCTGAGCAATTTTCTTTTCTATTTCCGATTTTTGCCGTTCCTGAAATTTGACCTGGGTAATCTTTTTCCTGATTGCAAATAAAATTATTGTTATTGCCATAATAGTAAGTGCAGCCTGCAGATACCAAAGCCTCCACCATGGCGACATGATCCGGAATTCGATTTCAAGGGGTTGGGCTTTTGTACCTGTATTGATATTGTACGATTCGACACGGAAGGTATAGTTACCCGGGGGCAGGTTAGTATAAACAGCGCGTCTTACTGCACTCCAGTCGCTCCATTTGGTATCATACCCTTTTAAGAAACAGCGGAAACGATCTTTTGTGGGATTTAGAAAGTTAAACTTATCGAAAAAGAATACAAGACTGTTTTCAGTATAGTGTAGTGTGAATTTATCCTTTGGTAACATGGTCCATGGATCGATATCCTTGTCAATAACATGTTCGTGCGACAGGTTATTGATCTCAAGGTCCTCAAGAATAATTTTTCCCGGATCAGCGTGGAAAGAATTTACCCGGGGAAGTTCCATTTTGATTAACCTGTCGTCGGAGCCAATCCAGAGATTGCCGATACTATCCATAGCAACCCGTTTTGCTGATTGCCCGCCATAGCCCTCCTCGTCATCAAAAAAGCTGATATTGCATTTTCCTGTCTGGTATAATCTGGTTAGATCGATTCTGTTTATGCCAAGGTTGGTCCCGGCCCACAAACTTCCTTTTTTATCAGTCATCAACCATGATATGCTGTTCCCCTGCAGGCCCTGGTTGCTGTTTATGCGGTATCCTATTTTAAGTTTGTTTCCTGAATAGGAAGCAATATAGATTTCGCCAGTATTCGATCCGAAAATAATATGGTTTTCATTATCGAAACAGATATCGGTAAGGTCATTGCTGATGGAGCTATCCGTCTTATTGAAGCTGGTGAATTTCAGCCCCTCACTCATCCATAATCCATCCGACCACGAAGCATACCAGACTCTGGAATTATGAATTATGATTCTATTTACATTTTTTGGAAGAGGATTGTTTTCAAATAAATTTTCCGGATCAGCCTGAACGTTAATTGCAAAGTCCCGGTATTTAAGACACACCCGGGTAGGTCCCCAACCTGCCTTTATTAGCGTATCATATTCTGAAAAAGCTATATTATCAGGGAGGTCGGTGCATAAATAGTTTATATTCTCCTTGTCTTGATCGAAGGAAAATAATCCAAATTTGTTCAGAAACAGTATGGAATGATCCTTGTCTTGGGATGTATGCCTGTAATTTAACTCATCCCAGTCTCTGATGGAGGAAGTTCTTGAATTATCAGACTTCAGGAGTTCGATAAGATTTTGGTTTCCTGAACTGATCACTGTTTTATAATTCTTTTGCAGCACCTTTAGGC
>CAIJPI010000295.1 GCA_903822525.1 uncultured Bacteroidales bacterium
CGTATCTCCTTCTGTACTCATACTTTTAAAGGTATTATCAATACATTTACGAGTATATTCAGCCAATTTATTTTTATCCGGCATAGCAACCTTCTGAAAACTGCCAAGCTGTATATCACCAATATAGGTGCCTTGCGGAGGCGAAACAAAACCTTTACCTCCATTGGGGCCGGCACCCAGGCCGCGGCACGTGATAATGTATAATTCCTTTTCGTCCACCGACAATTTAACACGTGTTGGCCCCCATCCTGTGGGTATCAGTCCTTTGGTAGTGCGTGTAGCAACATCAATTACAGCTATTGCATTAAATCCGAGCAAAGCAACATAAAGCGTTTTTTCATCTTTGCTGAGAGAAAGTCCGAATGGCAATAATCCCCGGTATTTATCAATTCGTTTATCAACCTGAATAGGGATATGACCTGCTATTTTATTGTTTCTGTAATCAATAACCGAGATGTTATCATTGGTAGCATTAGATACAAATGCGAAATGTTCGCCCACCGCTATTGAATTCGGACTAGCGCCACCAACCACTTCAACCTCTTCAATCATTTGCCCGATCTGGAGCCCGGTTTTGTATTTCCCTACAACTTCATTTCGTTTTAAATCAATGGTAAATACGCTCATGGCGTCAGGATGCAAAGGGCTTCCCACACCTGGTATTTTGCGACCTTCGACTGTTGTACCATTTATGGATTCATACGTATTATCTCCATACGGATGGCGCGAAATCAGGATAGAATCATAATTTGCAGGTGTCATTCCATCAATCAAAGGGTATTCGTACATACCGACATTAGCCACAAAAGCCATTTTCTTATCCGGACTCAATGCCAGGCCGAAAGGCTGCCTGCCCACCTTAACCGATCCTGTAATCTTTCCGGATGTCAAATCAATACGTACAAGCCTATAATTCCCTCTGTCGAGCACCAGCATTTCATTATTTGATTCGTTCAGCACAAGGTCTGACGTAAAACTATCCTGGTACTCAATTCCGTTAATGAAGCCGTTTAGTGAAATTGAATCAACTTTTTTCAACGAAACAATATCATAAACTATAACAGCACCGTTATCGCCTCCGCTTAAATAAACCCTTCTGGAGTCGCTTGCAAAGGCAACTCCCAGGTACGATCCATTCGACAGGGGTGATTTTATCTTTTTCTCATAATCCGGAACTCTTACCGAACCCATTGATTTAAGGTCGATAATCGTAAATACTCCATTGTGCAGAGTAACAGACTTTTTGCCATCGGCTGAAACAGCCAGTCCAAAAGGATCGTGGGTTATTCGGAGTAAGTCTCCGGCCGGGGTCAGAAATCTGCCGCTGGGCAAAACGGTTGTGCCAGGATAATTGATGCTGGTAAACTGCTCACCTGCCGGAACTGTTAACACGTCAACACGTGACTGGGATAAGGCAAAATCAGAAACTGTTAAGGTTAACATTAGAAATACAAAACGGTACAAGATTGTCATAGCTATGAATTATGTGGTTGTGTAAAAATACTTCTTAAGGAATTAATAAATGTTACCAAACTATGAATTTACTGTAGGATTTCATCCAACTGTAACAAAAATCTGTTGATTAACACAATAGTATTTTATTTTTGTGAAGAACAGCTAATTTAAAAGATCGCCGAAAAGAAATATATTCTGCTTTCCGAAATTAAATTATAAAACTTCTGTGCTTATGCCAGCATTCTTAATATGCCTGCTATACCAATGCCCCGAATCCTTAATAATCCGTTCCTGCGTATCGAAATCAATGTACACAAGCCCAAACCTTGGTTTGTAGCCTTCGGCCCATTCGAAATTATCAGTAAAACTCCATACAAAATAGCCGTTTACGTTTACACCTTCATGTTTTGCACGTAGTACCTGATTTATGTATTGGTCGAGATAATTGATCCTTTTTGTATCATGTATTTTACCTACAATCAGATCATCAGGAAATGCAGCACCATTTTCGGTTACAATAATCTCTTTAAAGTTTTTGTATTTACTGAACTTAACGAGCATTTCGTATATGGATTCCGGGTACACTTCCCAATTCATATCGGTGGCTTCAACATTTCGTTTTTCGGCTTTAATTACTTTTGCCCATAACAAGGGTATAAAATGCGATAAAGTAACTACTTCTCTGGTATAATTCTGCACCCCGATAAAGTCCATATCAAAAGCAAGTTTACTTTCGTCGCCATCCTTAATAAATGGTTCCAGACGTTGCAGCAATTTCAGGTCGTTTACAGGATACCCCAGTCCGGCAAGCGGTTCGACAAACATCCTGTTCAGCAGCGCATCAATCCGCACTGCAGCCATCGAATCCTGAACTGAGTTAGTATCAGGATGAATGGATGAACACGAAAAAGTTGTGCCGACATGTGCACCTGGCTGCAACGATCGTACAATCCGCCCACCTTCGGCCTGGCACATGGCAGCATGATGAGCAGCTGCCAGGAAGCTATTAAGTCCTTTCCGCCCCGGAGCATGAACGCCCAGGAAATAACCTGCTCCTGTAAAAACCATGGGTTCGTTCAATACCATCCAATGCTTTACCCGGTCGCCAAAATGCCTGACACAGAGTTCCACATAATCGCCAAACCACTTAATTATTTCGCGGTTGGTCCAGCCGCCTTTTTTTTCGAGTTCATAAGGCAAATCCCAATGGTACAATGTAATCCAGGGCTCAATTCCCAATTCGAGGCAAAAATCAATAAGCCTGTTGTAGAACTCAATCCCTAGTGGATTTACTTTGCCGGTTCCATCGGGTATTATCCGGCTCCACGATAATGAAAAACGAAAATTCGGAATTTTCATCTGTGCCATCAGGATTATATCGTGCGTATAGCGCCGGTAGAAATCGCAGGCAACGTTCCCTGTATGTCCCTTGAAAGTTTTGCCTTTTGTATTTGCGAATGCATCCCAAATGGATTTGCCTTTCCCATTGGAATCCCAGGCTCCTTCAACCTGGTACGCTGCAGTGGATACTCCCCATTTAAAATCCGGCCCGAAACCCATATTACCCATCTCCATGTAAGCTTATATCTGGGCTATAATCTTTTTCAGGATAAGGTTCCTGAATTTTTTAACCGAATATTCCTTTTCAACTTCTGGCTGCTGAACAGTAGATATGCTATGAGCAGCAAGTATTGTATTTATTATCTCCTCGGTGCAGTCGGGATAATCAACCGGAATTTTCAAATCAGAAGCAATCCAGTTTTTAATTTTATCGACGTTTTCAATCTTCAGGCTTTTCAGCACGGGGACACCCATTTCTTTCAATGCCGCCGCATTGCATTGCTGCTCATACTGCCCTTTCATGGGTATGACCATCAGTTTCTTATTCATATAAAGTGCTTCGGCGGGTGTTTCGAAACCGGCTCCGCACAGCACGCCTTCAGAGGTAGCTATACTTTTAATAAATGCTTCGTTGTCGATAGGCTGTATAGTAATATTCCTGTACCCGGCAAGCAGTTTATTATGTTTCGAGAAAACCTGCCAGCGTGTGTCGCCGCAAAGTTTCAGCACTTTTAAAATCCGCTTGTCGTCATAGGCTGGCAGGTAAACGGTGTAATGGCCTTTGTTTTCGACCACTTGTTCTCTCACCTGGCTGCGGATAACAGGTGTAAAAATGCTATCGGCATAGGATTTGAAATGAAACCCGTATTTTGCAGTTACCGGCGCATAGTTTTTCAGAATGGCTTTTCCAAGGATATCAGTATCATTAGGTTGAGGAGCCTTTTTATTAAGCACTGCAGCCTGGTGACTGATGGAAATACAATTTATATTTTTAAGGTAACAGGCCCAAGCCGAAACCGGTTCAAAATCATTGATAACCAAATCGTACTCTTCAACAGGAAGACTGTCAATCTCATTAAGCAAAACCTTGATATAGTTTTTCTTATAGGTTTCAACCAGGTCAATTCCTCCATTTGCACCAAAAATAAAGCCTAGTCCTTTGAAACGGTATTTTACCGGGTAAGGCAATTCAACATCTGCCTGCGAACCGCTTATCAATAAATCGACTTCGTGATTTTTCATTAAAACAGGAATGATGTCCCTGGCCCTGCTTAAATGCCCGTTTCCGGTACCCTGTATGGCGTATAATAGTTTCATTGCCTCATCATATTAAATTCATGAAGCATATTATCAAACAGTTGTTCCACATTTAAATCCGCCTCTTCCGCTTCGGCATTTAAAATCATATCCTTTTTATCCTCCTCATCAAACTTGTATATGGTCCACTCCCCATTTGCGTATTCAAGTGAAGATAAATTCTCGACCCAATCGCCTGAATTCATGTATGTAATTGAGCCTTCATCGTTGGCGATTTCCCTGATTTCGGGATGATGGATATGACCGCAGACTACAAAATCGAATTTATTGCTGATACCAATATCGGCGCTTATCTGCTCAAAATTATTGATAAACGAAACTGCCGATTTTACGCTTTCCTTTATCTTTTTCGATAACGACAGTTTGCCTTTTTTAAAGACCTTTTCGGAAATGAAATTGAAAACGCGGTTGATCAGTATCAGTATATCGTAACCTACCGAGCCTAGTTTTGCCAGCCATTTTGAATGCTGCATGGTAACGTCGAAAACATCGCCATGAAACACCCAGGCTTTTTTGCCATCGGGCAAAGTAAGCACCACTTTATTAACAATATTGAGTGAACCCATTTTCAGGCCTTCGAACTTGCGAAGCATTTCGTCGTGGTTGCCGGTAACATAATAGGTTTTAATTCCTTTACTCATCCAGTTGAACAAATGCTTTACCACTTTCATGTGGCTGTTAGGCCAGTAGGTTTTGCTGAATTGCCAGATGTCGACAATATCGCCGTTCAATACAACTACTTTGGGTTTAATGCTTTTGAGGTAATGAAGCAATTCTTTGGCGTGGCATCCGTATGTGCCCAGGTGAATATCGGAAATTACGAGGATGTCGATTTGTCGTTTTTGTTTCTTCATGAGTAAGATTTAGTGTTTTAAAGGAGGGTAGAAATCAGCAAAAAGCGACAAAATAAGCAGTGACACCATATTTGTTGTCCTATATTTCAAAAGACGAAGTCTGCTAAATTTCAAAATATGAAAACGAAAATCATGCATACCTTCAGAAATACTATCTTTTTTAAAGAACTTCAGATCAATAGCTGTCATAGAATTACGTTTCCTAAAAGTACAGTTCGAGTATTAAGAGAATATGAAAATGCTATTATTAATATGTTATGCTGAAAAAGGGGTGAATGGTTGCAATGTTAAAAGTCTCAAATTCCAAATTCCAAGCCCCAAGTTCCAAGTTCCAAATTCCAAGTTCCAAATTCCAAATTCCAAATTCCAAGCCCAAAATCCAAGGAAGGATGGTTGTACATTCCCTTGTTCCTGGAACTTGGAATTTGGGATTTGGATCTTATTATTGAATGTGGAAATTTATCGCTTTCGAGTGAAGTGGCAGATGCTAATCATTTGCCGGATTCCATCCGAAATCCGTATTTGCATAAAAAAACCCCGGTTTGTGGCCGGGGTTATAAAAAACAGAATAAAGAAACTATTTTCTGATAATAGCTTTTTTCATGCTTACAAATTTATCGTTGTAAATTTTTACCATATAAACACCTGCGGAAAGATTTGATACATCTATCGTTTTCTTTTGGTTAGCATTTATACTCTGTTCTGCAACAACTTGTTTGCCGTTTAAATCTAAAAGCTGAACTTTTGAATCTTCGGATACTTCAATATTTAAAATATCGGAAGCAGGATTCGGGTATACCTGTATCATTGCTTCTTTTTGCTCGCCTATGCCGGTAGTAGCATCAATAATTACCATGTTAGCTGTAAGTCCGTTGACCAAAGCCAAAATTTCGGTAAAATCACTGCTGGTTATAGGTGTGGCAGTTGCCAGTGTTAACACTATTGAAGCAGTATTTGAAGTTGGAATTGATTCCAAACTATAGGAAGAAACCAATAATTTGCTTTCAGCAGCAATATAATTCCAACTCAATAACAGACTATTTTGATTTTCAACTGATTGAACTGTAGCTAACACATTGTTCAACAAGAAGCTAAAATCGAATGAATTTACAATATCAGTACTTGAGAGGGAAACAGGAATACTCATCGTTCCATTGCTGAAGGTAGCATTTGCCAGGTTAATAATAATCTGTGCTGTATCAGCAGAAACACTTTTTATTGTTCCGTTAGCTGATATAGAAGCATAGGTTGCATTCACATCACCTATCATTACTCCAAGGTAACTTTCATCCAGAATGGTAGGACAATCTGCTCCATCCGTTGGTACTGCCTGGCAAACTGCTACGACCGGACTTCTGTATTTCGAAAATCCAACGCCATCATCTTCAGGGAAAGTAGCTGAAATAGTGTAATTAGGATTGGTGGTTACAACATTTTGCTCAATAAATGACCAGTCTTTACCTAATGCACCAACTTGTGAAAATTCAGGAATCAGGGAGACTGCTCTTCTGAGAATCTGGGTTGCATCACCTGCGGTTACCAACCCGTCACGGTTTACATCCATGGCAATCATCTGGTAGACAACAGGTACAAATGCACCTTTAACAGAAACAGTTGCAGCTATCAAAGCATCAGCGCCGTTGATTACAGCCTGTACATCAGTTGCTGCAGCAATATCTCTCTTGATATCAATAGTAGTTCCGTTTAAGGTACTGTAGCTGAAATTACCTGACAAATCAGGCTGAACAGCACTCAGTACTGAACCACAACCGTAGATATTGGTAATTAAATAAGTAGACGGACTAAGCGGATCATACTTAATAGGAGTTAAGTCACTCCAAAATTTCAAGCTACCTGCAAATGTGACATCCCTGAATGTGATTAAATTACCTGAGGAACCAGTTTTTGAAGCTGAAGGCAGCGACTGGTAACTTTCAATAATTTCAGGCAACGAGAATATTGCAACATCCGCAGTCTGAAAGGCTGCCAATTTATTGAATTCAACACAACACACATCACCAATACCATTGAATACTGCGCTTGCACTAGCTGAAGAATTGAAATAGATTGCGATATTTATTCTACCTGCAACAGCATCTATAGATGTTGCATAATCAGTAATATCAGCAGCATTTCCACCAGCCAGATAAGGCAGAAGTAAGGCATTGCTAACTGTTACAACACCTGTAGGTGAAACTTTGGTTTTATCATATGCTACCGTAATGTTATATCCTGAAACATTTGTTGCCGATACTATCGCCCTGATTGGCATACATGCAGAACTCAAATTACATGGCTGCGTTGTAAAAGTTACAGCATAAGTAACACTGAAATCGGTTATAGTAACACTTATCGGAGCTGAAGTTGTTATCCCCCCCTTATTGTCGGTTGCTTTGGCAGTTAAAACTATAGGTCCCTGAACCACAGGGGTATATGTAAAGCTGTAAACACCTGCTGCTAATACACCACTACCTAAACTGGTTGCTCCGCTGTAAAACTGTACGCCGGAAATAGTTCCGTCACTATCAGTTGCAGTTGCCGTTAGTGTTAACGCAGCATTGAGAGCAGGAGTTGCACCATTTACTGGAGCTGTTATAGCTACTGAAGGAAGTTGATTCACGTTAACAGTTATGGATACAGCAGCGGAAGTAGTAAACTTACCAAGATTATCGGTAGCTTTGGCTGTTAAGGAATGTGTTCCTACGGCGCTGGTATAGGTTGCAGTATAAGGTGATGAGTTATCAACACCTGCTGAAACAGCATCAACAAAGAATTCAACTGACGATACAGTTCCATCAGCATCAGTTGCACTGGCAGCAATTGAAACTACATCACCTACTACATATACTGAACCGGCTGTAGGAGCAGTTATGCTAACTACAGGAGCGGAATTTCCAACATTGAAACTGACTGGAGTTGAAGTCGTTGAAAAGCCTTCATTATCAGTGGCTTTCGCAGTCAGAACATGGCTTAATTCAGATACCCCTGTATATGAGGATGTAAAAGGGGATGTAGCATCTATACCTATTGAAACGCCATCAACAAAAAATTCAACTGACGATACAGTACCATCAGCATCAGCAGCAGTAGCAGCTATTGAAACCGGGCTACCTATTGCGAAAGTTGAACCTCCAGTTGGAGCTGTTATACTTACTGTAGGCAGTAAAGGAACTGCCAGAAAGGTTTGAGTAAGACTGGGTATGGTTAGTTCAACACCCGTTGGATTGCTAAAAACATAGTTCTCGGTTCCTCCCGTTGGAGTTCCAATCTGGATGTTTAATTCAAAATGAAAAGTACCATTGGTAGTCATCTGGGCAATCAGCACTTTATTGGTCGCAGGAACAGCTCCGGCAGCACCTGCCAGGCAATACCACGAACCATCGGTAGCCAAAAACGAATTACCATTTGCAGTACCATCGCCAAAAACGCCTATAACGGCATCAAGACCAAGGGTGCCAGTATTTGGAACCGTTCCGGTCAGCATACCATCCTGGGTTGTTAAAGCAATACCAGCCTGGGCTGCATTATTCTGTAACAGACCATTAGTATTTACAAAATTACCAACCCCATTGTCTTCTGATTTAAGGATGCCATTATATGCTGCACAAGCCCCACCGGTGGTCAACCATGAATCGAGCATCACGGTATTTTTTTTAGCATTGGTAGCACTAAAGCCTGGTGTAGTAGCTCCGTAATCAGTATTATTAAAGAACGATGTTGTCGTATTGATCAACATAGGGTGAGCAGGTATACCAAAAACAGTCTGGAGTTTATACCCCGGCAACATATCGGCATATATACGGTATGTAACCGAACCTACCGCGAGTGTTCCGGAACTTCCTGCCGCATCCGCAGCATTCGCAACGTAGTATCGTTCTACGTATACGTTCTCGAGCCCATTCTGAGCCTGGGCGAAAATGCCCAGGAATAGCAGGCAAAATCCGATTATTATTTTTCTGGTTTTCATCTGAATATATTTTTTAAAGATTTTCTATACTATGATTATTGGTTTACCTGTCCGAATTTGCCAACGAAAATATTGAAGTCAGGGGTACTTGTAATACCATCATTGTTCAAGTCGGTAGGGTTTGATGATTGTGATGTTAATACCTGATTAAGAGCCCATTCGCTTAACCAGCTGGCTTTGGTTGCATCAAATGCACCTCTGTAATTCACTACCGAGAAGAAACCATCAGCAGGAGGAGTCATTGAAGAAGTGATATTGGTGGTAGGTGTTGCGTGGAATGAATTGTTCGAATACGAAGTATGAGCGGCTGAATTCCAAGCCCAGTTTAAATCGATACCAGGTACTGATGCAACTACTGAGTTTCCATCGGTTGTGCGGAATTGAATACTGTCGGCATCGGATGCTATGGAAGCGGCTTTCCAAACTTTTGGTGTACCTGTGGTCATTGATCCGGTCGTCATATAAGGACGGCTTGATGTACCATAATGTACCAACGCACCCGCTTTTGTATTCGAGAATCCTACAAACGTATTGTTTTTAACTTTCAGTGATTGGGATACAGCAACTCCGGTACCTCCGTTGTTGTATGCTGTAGTACCGTTTGTCCAGTTATCGTAAGCGTCGCCCTGGTTGGCAGCAATTGATCTTCCGGTAGCAAGGTGTAAACCTGAGCGGAATCCGGCAAAAATTGAATTGTAGAATTCGCCTTCGGTAAGTTCTTTGGCCTGAATAGCAGCAGGACCTGAATTATCAGCAGTAGGATCAACGTAGTTTTTACCAATTAAAGTTACATTGTAAAATACAGGATGCGAACGAAGAGCAGGAGCTTTCTTATCATCATCAGCATCAGCTTCAAAACCATTATCTGCTGTATGCAAGCCTGTTAAACTATCGCATGCAACACCAAATAAAAACTGGCCTTTGCCTTTCCAACCCAGGTCATAATCGAACATATCATCATCGCCGAATAAAACGGAAGCATATTTAATATTAACTGTTCCACCGAAAAATTCGATATTATCATCCGCTGTAGCAACAGTTTCGAGATGTTCGATAGTTGTACCGTGACCTACCGAACCTAAAGAAAGTCCGTTAAGTTCGTTGCCAAGAGCTAAAATAGCACCTGCATGGCGTATGGAAACATACCTCAAAATACCTGAGTTATCATTATCATCAGGAGTAAGTCCTCCACCATAAAGGTCTCTACCATTTGCAGCACTAAAACCTTCAATAAAACCGGTACCATTAGCACCTGTACCTGTACCATACACATTAGCTGTGGTTAAATTATTTGTTGCTTTGCCCAAAATAACCAAGCCACCCCAATCTCCAACATTGGTTAAGGAATAACTACCATCCATAGGATCAGAAACTGATGTAAAAACGATTGGACACGCGGATGTACCATCGGCTATAATTTTTCCGCCTCTTTCAATAATAAGAGCAGTTGCAAGAGCAGGATCTACAACCGAAGCACCTTTAATAACTGTACCTGGCTGGATGGTAAGCGTTAAGCCACTAGGCACATAAATTTTCACGTCGAGCGTGTACACTTTGTCACAGGTAAGTGTCTGGCTGGCAAGCAATTCGCCGTTGGCATTCACACCTAATGAACTCATAGTTACAGCTGTCCTTGTATTTACAGTTGGACATCCGCATTCAGCACCAAGATTGGTCTGGGCGAAACTGGTTGAAATAGAAATCGCTGCGATGGCTGCACCGGCTACGATTTTTGAGAAAGTAATTTTTTTCATGTTTTTTTTGATTTTGGTTTATGTTTTATTATTAATCAACTTCATTGTTGAACAAGGCAAAAGTACATGGCCGGTATTAATAGAATATTTCCCTAAGGTTATGTATTTAAAACTATAATGTTAAGCTAATAATTCAGGGATTTAATTGCCTTCATGAATAGGCATCCAAATACGAAACCACACCATATGTATCTGTTTATATGATAGATACGCTATATTATGTATTATTTTAAAAGCTGATACAGAACCCTTGTTTTTGAAATGAAACACAAATATTTTCACATAAAAAAAAGCAGCAGGATTGCCCCCGCTGCTTCACAATAATTTAATACTTTGCTTAACTATTTTTAAAAATAAAGATAACTAAAATATTGTTATTTAATTACCAGCACTTTCCTTTTCATGCTGTTGTCGCCGTTGCGTAAAACAACCACATAGGTACCTGATGGAACAGCAGTCAGATCGATATGATTTATCAATGATCCATCCGATAGGATATCGTCCTTCGTAACAATAAGCGAACCCAGGCTATTGTATATCTCGACGGTGCAATCCTGATTTTGCACTGATTGAACTTTAATAGTAACGACACCGTTACATGGATTTGGATATATCTCAAAAGTATTGTCGACGATTGGTTCATTGATCGATACCTCTAACACAAGTATGGTATTCGAAGTAGCAGAACTACAGCCATCCAGGGTAACCACAACCGTATAATTGCCGGTATTTACAGCAAAATGTTCTTTAGCTGTTGCTCCTGCAATTGCAACTCCATCAAGGTACCATTGGTTTCCGGTATTGGCTGAGCTTACAAGAGTATAGCCCAGTAAACTGATTAACGGTGTTGAAGGAATCGGATTTACAACTACAGTATAGTCAGGCGAGTTTGCACCGGATCCGCAATCGTTAACTCCGTTTACAATCACATTTCCTGATGAAGTACCAACAGTAAAATCCACTGAGATGGTATTCGAATTTGAACCGGAAACGATAGTTGCTCCTGCCGGAACCGACCAGTTATACGTTGATGCGTTAACAATCGCAGGAACCGAGTAAACGATATTATGTGAGCCTTCACAAACAACAGGAGTTCCTGTAATGGATCCGGCAGATGCAGGCAGCGTTGAAACATTTACATTATAAAAAGCAGGTTCAGCGGCAGTACATCCTGCATTGTTCGTATAGCTTACACTTACAGTTTCATTTCCAATAGAGTTCCAGGTAACTGATATTTCGTTGGATCCTGCTCCGCTTGCGAGGCTTCCGCCTGCTGAAACTGACCAAACATAATTGGTCATTCCTGCCTGGGTTGTGTATACATTTCCTGAAACTAAAGCACAAATAACTGCTGGTCCGGTAATTGTTGGTACCGGGGATTGCAATTCGGTATTTACCGCATTTCCTGTCATGGAAGTAACCACCGTTCCATCGGTTCCGCTTACGGTATAAGTACCTGCAAGCTGGTTTCCAAAAGTAACCGCTGATCCTGTACCGGCAACGGTTGGAACCTGGGCAATGGTATTTTTAAATAAGGTATACGTAATTCCTGTTTCGGAACCAGCCAAACCAACAGGTAATCCTCCTGAGCCCTGGCAATATGTACCACCGCCGGTTACAGCGAATGTAGCCGGTGCGGCAGCGCTGACACTGAAATTCACCGGTACCGAAACAGTAAACTGTCCTTCATTGTCGGTTGCTTTAGCCGTAAGAACATGGCTGGCAGCTGTTAAACCAGTATAAACAGCGGTAAAAGGCGATGTAAGATCGATACCAATGGAAGTGCCATCTACAAAAAACTCAACCTGTGTTACGGTACCATCAATATCGGATGCGGTAGCAGCTATATCAATCAGTGAACCGATGAGAAATGTTGAACCATTAGATGGAGATGTAATGCTTACTGCAGGAAGAGCCGGAACAGGTAAAAGTGTTTGAATAAGACTGGGGATTGTTAATTCAACACCGGTTGGATTGCTGTACACATAGTTTTCGGTTCCGCCTGTAGGGGTTCCAATCTGGATATTTAATTCAAAATGAAAAGTTCCATCGGTAGTAACCTGGGCGATTAACACTTTATTGGTTGCAGGTACAGGTCCCGCTGCTCCGGCAAGACAATACCAGGAACCGTCGTTTACCAGGAAGGTATTCCCGTTAGCAGAGCCATCGCCAAAAACACCGATTACCGCATCCAGACCAAGAGTGCCTGTATTGGGCACCGTACCTGTAAGCATTCCATCCTGGGTGGTTAACGGGATGCCTGCCTGGGCTGCATTGTTTTGCAACAACCCATTTGCATTCACAAAATTTCCAACCCCATTATCTTCCGGTTTCAGAATACCATTGTAGCCCGCACAAGCACCACCTGTTGACAACCATGAATCGAGCATCACTGTATTCTTTTTGGCATTGTTGGCACTAAAAGTCGGGATGAAAGCGCCATAATCCTCATTATTAAAAAAGGATGTGGTTGTATTCATTAACAAAGGATGCGCAGGAATACCGAAAATGGTTTGAACTTTATATCCCGGAAGCATATCAGCATAAATTCTGTATGTTACTGAACCAACAGGCAGAACGCCAACACTGCCGGCTGCATCAGCGGCATTTGAAACGTAGTACCGTTCAACAAAAATATTCTCAAGCCCATTCTGAGCCTGAACAAACAGGCCAAGCAATGAAAAGGCTAAACCAAAGAGTACATTTTTAATTTTCATAAGTGTTTTTTTTTAAAAGAATTTCTATGAATACGTATTTATTTACCTGACTGATTTATGTTGTTTTAAAAATGAATGTGAAGAGTTATGCAATTTCTATTATTTCTATTCGATACTTTAGTTAAGTATGCCAACACAGTATTACAACTTCAATTAGCAAAATCTGGTTTGAGCCATTTCATCTCTGTAAATAAAAGTTCAAAATTAGAGGGTCAACATCAACAGAATAAATCCTATTTATTATCAAATCATTATATCAGCAAACAGCCTGATATAACATAAGGAAATATAGCCTCATCCGAAGTTGAGAGTCAATTTACTAAGATCAGAAAGATAATGCGGAGCAACAGGTGATTTGAATTTTAATCTTTCACACAACGTATGCTGAAACCATAATTCTTCAACCCAAAGTACCTGAATACGGTTGTTTTATTGTAATCCAGTCCACGGTACCAGGCCTCATTTTCGGTTAAGGACGATGTCCACCAGAAACCGGTATGCGTTAAATCGCCCCATTGTCCGTCGAACATACGGCAGGCACCACCAATTGCATTGAACCCGCTTTCGTTCGTTCCAAATATGGTATAGATATCCGAGGAAGTTGCCCAATATGTTGTATTTCCACCGGTTGCTTTAAGTTTGTTTCCCTGGTCGCTGCCCCTCCAGTTTATTTTACCGGCATCTTCAACACTCATACCCAGGAATATTTCCAGTTCCTTCCATTCTTCATCTGATGGAATATGCCATCCTGCCGGTGCTATTTTTCTTGAATCACTAACAGAATAGTAATTATATAAGAAACCGTACTTCTCATCCGAATAGCAGTATGAACCAGCTGTGAGATTGGCCCACACCGAATCCGGTTGGTTTTGCATGGAATAGAATATTGAATCGCCATTGTTATATCTCTTTACTTTCAGATTTTCAGCCATCCACCATTTAGTTCCGATTTTAACGGTTTGATAAACATTACCATCCATATCAGTTAGTGTTCCGGTTTCAAAAGCAGGTGTATCATTTTCTTTCTTGCAAGCAGCAAAAAGCAAAATGAAAAAAGATATCAGAATGAAGAATGAAACTCCCGGATTATAGTTTTTAAAGTGCATGTTGTGTTGGAAAGATTGTTAAATATGTAGTTTTGATTAGAATACCAGGAAGCGCAATCCTGGAATTTATTGCATAAAATGCTTTTTCGATGGGAATCTGATACTTAATTCTTAATGAACATCCGGCTATCGGTTGCCTCGCCAGAAATTAAGCGAACAACATACAAACCGGGCTCAAAACCGGACAAATCCAAATCATCAATCAGCTTGCCGTTAATTATGCCCAAATCTCTTTCCAATACTACTTTCCCATAGTAATTGTAAACCAAATATTTTGTTTCCTTGTCATCATTACCTGGTGAGGCCTGTATAGTAATGCGGCTGTCAGCGGGATTCGGATATATTTCGAGGCGCAGAACGGGTTCCTCAGCAGGGCAGGCCAGGCTTATGTCGCGATCGTAGCATTTACCGGGATAGCAGCACAAATACTGAACATTGTAGTTTGCGTCGGGATTATAATTGCATGCATTTACATCGGTACACCCTAAAACAATGCGTGTTTTGCATGAGTCCATGGCAGCACAAACATATTTTTTATCGTATTCGAGGAAGTTAGGATCGTTACACCCGCAATCGGCAGGATATTTGAGATAAGATGATACTTTTGTAATCGTTTTTTCACCTGGATTTATTGTATCCATGCCCTTTGCTACATAGTAATTCCGGAATGAATTATCCACATCCGGATCGGAAACCTGTACATTTAATTCAAAAGATATTTCACCTTTTGTGGTTAACTGTGCAACAAGAACCAGGTTGCTGTCGGCGTTAACACCCATTACTCCAGTATTGGAGAGGTAAGCATCGTTACTAACAAATTCATTTCCGGCTTTTACCGAACCGAAAATAGTTGAATCCTCACCCGATACCATATCAATGAAACCATAATTTATCCAGTTGGATTCAACATCAGCTAATGAATCCATTCCGTCGGCAACGGTTAGAGCCGGGCCGGCAAGTGCATCATTGTTAGTAAGTAACCCCCCGGGAAATTCAGCGCTACCACCATCGTTGTTAACGCCACCTATTAAAGAGCCATTTTTATCCTGCGATTTTAATACGCCAAAATTAGTGATAGCTGCTTTTCTTGTAGTTTGGCCCAAGGTTAACCACGAATCCAGTGCCACTGTATTTTTTCGGAGATTGCTTGTTTTCATATCCTTGCCGAAAGTTTCGCCATAACTGAGGTTATTGAAAACAGGAGCC
>CAIJPI010000296.1 GCA_903822525.1 uncultured Bacteroidales bacterium
AGATTGGTGAGTGGTTTATGGTCGGTATTCAGGTTGTTACATATGGCAGGAAAGATACAGGAAGGCCTTTTACATTTTTCACAGATATCGAGATCGAAGCCTTGCATCTTATACATATTGGCAGAAGGACCACCCAGATCAGATACATTACCACTAAAATCGGGCATTTCTGTAATGGATTTCACTTCATTAAGTATGGATTTCTCCGAGCGGCTCGAGATAAATTTCCCCTGGTGTGCACTGAGCGTACAAAAGGCGCAGCCACCAAAACAACCGCGGTGCATGGTTACCGAATGACGGATCATTTCGTAAGCCGGAACTGTTCCGCGTTTTTTGTATTTCGGATGCGGAAGGCGAGTGTATGGCAAAGCATAAACGGCATCCAGTTCAGCCGATGTCATAAGGGGAAAAGGCGGATTGATGATAACCGCCTGTTCACCCGAATGCTGAATAAGCCTTTTGGCCGAAGCCTTGTTACTTTCCTGCTCAATGTGTTTGAATGACTCGCCGAATGCTTTTTTGTCGTGAAGACACGCTGTATACGAAGGAAGTGTTATCGATTTCTCTTTGTTTTCAAAACCCTTTGCTGCTGCCAGAGGCACAACAAAACCGGTTTGAGGGATATCAGTCAGCCACCCGGTTTCCGGGTTTTCATTTAACTTTTTCAGAACCTCCACAATTCCTTTTTCGGCCATACCATAAACAAGGATATCGGCACCGCTGTCGATTAGAACCGAAGGTTTTAGCGTATCCGACCAGTAATCGTAATGGGCCAGCCGGCGCATGCTGGCTTCGATGCCGCCGATAACGACAGGGACATCAGGGTATATTTTTTTAAGTATCTGCGAATAAACAACGGTAGCATAATCGGGCCTGAAACCCGCCTTCCCTCCGGGAGTGTATGCATCATCCGAACGAAGACGTTTGCCGGCAGTGTAGTGATTCACCATGCTGTCCATATTGCCTGCTGCAACAGCAAAGCAAAGCCTTGGCCTGCCAAATTTGCGGAAGTCGCGCAGATCGTCTTTCCAGTTGGGTTGAGGAACTATGGCAACCGTGAAACCTGCATTTTCAATAACCCTGGCTATTACTGCCGTACCAAAAGCGGGATGATCCACATAGGCATCGCCCGAAATTATCACAACATCCACTTCGTCCCAGCCTCGGGCGAGCATTTCGTCGCGGGTAATCGGAAGCCAGGCTTTAAGTGGGAGTTGATCCATGGACAATTGAAAGTTTATGCAAAGATACGGATTGAAGGAATATAGGGGATTTTGTATTTCAGAGATAATCCAAAGACTTTCTTTAATACTCTGGATCCTGAAAAAATTGCTATTTTTGAAGAAATATAGGTAATGACTGATTCCGAAGTTACTATTTTTCAATTAGAAGACGGGAAAACAGAGATTCAGGTGAAACTGGAGAATGATACCGTTTGGCTGTCACAAAAACAGATGGCAGAATTATTTGACAAAGATCCTGATACTATTAGCCTTCATCTAAAAAACGTCTTTGAATCAGGGGAATTAGAAGAACTTGCAACTACCGGGGAATTCTCGGTAGTTCAAAAGGAAGGTCAGCGAAGTGCAAAGCGAAAAATTAAATTCTATAATCTTGATGCGATAATATCCGTAGGTTATAGGGTCAACTCAAAAAGAGGAATACAGTTTCGGATTTGGGCAATTCAAATCCTAAAAGAATACCTTGTAAAAGGATATGCTTTATCTAACCCATCATTAATTGACCATTTTGAAATCCGCCCAGCCAAAGAAGCTGATGTAAAACTTATTCTTCAGTTTATTACTGAACTGGGCGAATACGAAAAACTAAGCCATGAAGTGGTTGCCACAGAAGAGAATCTGCGTAAAACCCTTTTTCAACAAAAAATGGCAGAAGTGATAATCGGAGAATTTAACGGTCTGCCTGTTGGGTTTGCCTTATTTTTTCATAACTTTTCAACGTTTTTAGGCCAGGCCGGGATTTACCTCGAAGATCTGTATATTAAACCAGACATGCGGGGCAAAGGGTTTGGCAAAAATATGCTGAAATACCTGGCTAAGATTGCTGTTGAAAGAGGCTGCGGCCGGCTCGAATGGGCCTGCCTCGACTGGAACAAACCTTCCATCTGCTTTTACAAAGGCTTAGGCGCTAAGTCATTGGATGACTGGACTGTATACAGACTTGCCGGGAAAACACTTCATGAAATGGCGAAAGAGTATGGAGGTTGAAAAGGTTGAAGAGGTTGAAAAGGTTGAAAAGGTTTGAAGGGTTTGAAATGGTTTGAAGGGTTTGAAGAGTTTGAAGAGTTAAAAGGTTTTAAATTGTTCGGATCAAAATAAAATCAACATAAGGTAAACATGTGAACATTAAACTCTTCAAACCCGAAACCCTTCAAACTCTTCAAACCCGAAACTCTTCAAACCCAAAACCCTTCAAACTCTTCAAACCCAAAACTCTTCAAACCCAAAACCCTTTAAACCCATAACCCTTAAAACTCGTCAAACCCGAAATATCCAACTATGCAGCTACAGGAAAATTACGACTACATCATAATAGGCTCCGGTTTCGGAGGATCTGTTTCTGCCCTGCGGTTAGCCGAAAAAGGGTATTCTGTCCTGGTTATTGAAAAGGGCAAAGAATTCGGGAGCAGCGATTTTGCCAAAACCAACTGGGACCTTCGAAAATGGCTATGGATTCCTGCATTAAAATGTTTTGGCATCCAGAAACTTAACTTTTTCAGGCATGCCAGCATACTTAGTGGTGTGGGTGTAGGTGGTGGATCGTTGGTGTATGCAAATACTCTGCCTAAACCTAAGTCCCCTTTTTTCGTTAATGGTTCCTGGGCAGGGCTTGAAAACTGGGAAGAAGAACTTGCGCCTTTTTACGAAACAGCCTGGAAGATGCTGGGAGCTGCAGTAAATCCAGTACTTGCTGAAAGCGACCGCATGATGCAGAAGCTCGCTGAGCAGATTGGCAAAGCAGCGCACTTTTCGCCCACCACAGCCGCTATTTATTTCGGAGAACCTGATGTAACTGTCAAAGACCCGTATTTCGGAGGGAAAGGTCCCGACCGGACAGGATGCCAGCATTGCGGCGCCTGCATGACCGGCTGCCGTCACAATGCAAAAAACACGCTCGATAAGAACTATCTCCACCTGGCGCGACAGCTCGGCGTTACCATTTTAGCTGAACATTTAGTCACCTCCGTTAACCCTCTTGGCGAAAAAGGGAATGCCGGGTATACGGTAGGCTTCCGGAAGTCGACAACTTATTTTTCGAAAACTCAGACCCTCGAGGCTAAAAATATAATATTTGCAGGCGGTGTTCTGGGGACGGTTCCTTTATTGCTGAAATTTAAAAAAACTACACTACCGGGCTTGAGTCCGAGAGTTGGCGATATGCTCCGTACCAATAACGAAGCACTTATTTACAATACTTCCACCGATAAAACCCTCGAATTACACAAGGGCATCGCCATTGGCTCCATACTGGAAGTGGACGAAAACAGCCATCTCGAGCCGGTTCGCTACGGCGAAGGTTCAGGTTTCTGGCGCTTAACCATGATGCCCATGGTAAGTGAGAAGAATCCATTGTTACGCATTTTAAAACTGATAGCATTGCCCTTTTCGGCACCTGTAAGCTGGTTCAAAGTGTTTTTTGTACGCGATTTTGCCCGCAGCAGCACAGTACTGTTATTTATGCAGCACCTCGACAGCACACTGAAATTACGAATCGGGCTGTTTGGCACCAAGACGCTGATAGAAAAGGGCAAGGCCCCTACCCCGTTTATTCCCGAGGCACATCGTTTGGCCCATATGTTTTCGGCACTTATTAAAGCGAAACCTCAGATCATGGTGAATGAGGTACTGGCAGGAATTCCATCAACAGCGCATATCCTGGGCGGAGCCTGCATGGGCAGTACACCTGAAGAAGGGGTAATCGACAGCAACAATAAGGTTTTCGGCTATGAAAATATGTATGTTTTTGATGGCTCTATGATTTCGGCCAATCCGGGCGTAAATCCATCTTTATCTATAACAGCTATTTCTGAAAGAGGAATGAGTAAGATTCAAAGAAAAGTGCCGGAGTTGACAAAGGAATGAGTTTTTGAGAAGAGAGAGTTTTGTTCCGAAGTTCCGTGTTCCGTCCTTACCAGCCACCTGGCACCCGGGTTTGAAGTTCGGCATCCTCAACAAGTTACCCAAAGCCCGGTACCTGGAACCCGGCACTTGGAACCCAGAACATTTATGTACATTTAAATCCGCCTAAAACAGTTTTCTCTAATGGAAGTTCAAGCAATAGTAGAACGTCAGAAAGATTTTTTTAAAAGTCAGAAAACAAAAGACATTTCATTCAGGAAAGCCTCGCTCAAAAGCCTGCTTGAAGAGCTGGTGAAACGCGAAAAAGACATTGCCCGTGCCATGTACGACGATTTCAGGAAACCTGAATTCGAATCGGTAATGACCGAAACCGGAATTGTGATTAACGAACTGAAACTTGCAATCCGGAAACTGCATTCCTGGTCAAGATCCCGGTATATCAGGCCTGTGATGGTGAACTTCCCTTCAACAAACAGGCTTTACAATGAACCGTATGGAACTGTGTTGATCATTGCTCCCTGGAATTATCCTTTTCAGCTGGTTTTTTCACCTTTGATAGGAGCTATTGCTGCCGGCAATACCGTTGTGATAAAACCTTCGGAGCATTCGTCGAATACAAGCCGGATTATTGCTGAAATCATCAGGGCTGTTTTTGATCCGGGGCATGTAAGTGTTATTGAAGGGGAGGTGGCAGTAGCTGCAAAACTGCTCCGCGAACGATGGGATTACATATTCTTTACCGGAAGCATCACAGTTGGGAAAA
>CAIJPI010000297.1 GCA_903822525.1 uncultured Bacteroidales bacterium
CAGCCCCTGTTCCTGTTATCACAGGAAACGCAAGCGTTTGCCAGGGCACCACCGGGGTTACTTACACTACCCAGGCTGATAACACAGGGTATGTATGGACCGTATCATCAGGAGGTGTCATTACTTCAGGAGCAGGAACAAATGAAATAACAGTATCCTGGATTACGGGAGGAAACCAGACGGTTAGCGTTGATTTCACCAATGAATTAGGATGCGATGCTGCAGTTCCAACAGTATTCAACGTGAGTGTGGCACCAAAACCATCTGCTGCCGGAGCTGTTACCGGAACCACCCCGGTATGTGCCGGAACACAGGGCGTTGCCTATTCGGTGCCTGCTATTGCAAATGCAACTACTTACAACTGGACCCTGCCAACAGGCGCAACCGTTGCATCGGGAGCATCTACCAATGCGATAACTGTAAACTTTGCCCCAACGGCTGCCTCAGGTGTAATAAAAGTAAACGGAGTGAACGACTGCGGATCAGGAACAGTTTCGCCTAATTTCAATGTTGTTGTTAATCCTTTACCTGCAACACCTGTTATCACCAGACATGGCGATACGCTTACCAGCAGTGCCAACAGCGGAAATCAGTGGTACCTCGATGGCGTAATTATACCTGGCGCCACCGCAAAGCAGCATATAGCTGTTTATACCGGAACCTATACGACAGTTGTTACAACCAACGGATGCAATTCAGCTACTTCCAATGGAATACTGGTACTGCCTGTATCGGTGACTGATTTCGAATTAAGTCATTCATTTGATGTGTATCCGAACCCGAACCAGGGTCAGTTTAACATCAAGGTGATTTCTTCCAGCCCGGTACAATTGAACATCGAAATTTACAACAGCCTTGGTGCCTTGTTATGGAGCCAGGAGAAAGTGAATATTAACGGCACATACATTACGCCTGTTAGTCTTGCTGCTGTTCCAAACGGTGTTTATATGGTCGCTTTCCGAAACATGAAAACCAACATTGTACGCAAAGTTGTTATCATGAAATAACCCTTTGATCAGAACACCAATCCAATGAAAAGAGCCGGAGAAATCCGGCTCTTTTATTCTATATTTGTAACCGATCTATAACGTATATGCATCATGGGTGCCATCAGACAGATAACAAAACTTGGTATAACATTGGCTTTTTGCTTTTTAGTCAGTCCATTATACTCCCAGACTTCCGATGCCATTGACAGCCTGACGCGCTTAGTCTCTGTTGCAAAAGACCCGGTTTCAAAAGTTGGGGCATTGCTTGTTCTAGCTTCCGAAATCGAAGGTTCGGATCAAAAAAAAGCATTGGATTATGCTCAGCAGGCTTATCTTCTTTCAAGGCAAACCGGGAATAAAAAAGGTGAAATCAACTCCCTGATACAGAAGGGCAATTGTTACTTCCGGATTAGTGAATATCGACAAGCGATGGAGTGTGCAGAAAATTCTATGTCTTTAGCTGAAGATTTAAAAATGGATAAAGAAAAGGCGCTCTCACTTAATATTATTGGGCGGGTTTATGGTGGACTAGGTGAAAATGAACGCAGCTCTGAGTATTTTTTTAAAAGCCTTAAGATATTTGAGAAAATAAATGATAAGGCTGGAATGGCTCAGTCTCTTGGATTTATAGGCATTATTTATTATACACTAAAAAATTACACCAAGTCTCTTGAATATTTGAACAAATCTTTATTAATTTCCAAAGTGCTTAATGATAGTCAATTAATAAGAAAACAATTGAACAATATCGCCACGGTCTACCTGGATTTAAAAAAATACAATTCGTCACTTTTTTACAGCAATGAAGCGCTTAAAATCAATATGAAACTTGATGATAAACTTAACATTGGCATTAACTATATAAATATTGGATATGCACAGAGCCAGCTAAAAAGATATGATGAAGCTTTGGTCAGTTTTCAGAAAGCCCTTGAATTTGGTAAAGAAATAGACAGTCGATTTTACACGGCAAATTGTTATGTCTATATGGGGCAATACTATTATGAAACAGAGAATAAATCGGCCAGTATAGAAGCTTTTAAAACAGCCCTATATGAGGCTCAAAAGAACGGCTTTGCCAATATTGTATATCTGGCGGCTGAAAAACTGGGAAATCTATACCTGGAAAGGAAAGATACTATTAGTGCTTTTAAATACAAAATCATTGAGAATCAAAGTGAGGACAGTCTTAACAAATTGAGAAAAGACACGAATATGTCTAATCTTGAATTTCAATATCAAGCAGAAAAAAAAGAGCTGGAGCTGAAAATTACCCAGCAGAAAAAAGAGAGTTTGATGATCATCATCATACTTGCACTATTCGCAAGCCTGATTATTACCTTATTGGTCATTTCCAGACAACGCATCAAGGTAAAGCATGCAGCACTTGAAAAACAGACTAGTGAGAAAGAACTTAGTTATAAAAACAAGGAATTGTCAATAAATCTGATGGCACTGATGAAAAAGCATGAAATGTTGTCCGACATTTCAGACAGGTTAATTCAGATTGAAAAAGAAGCAGTGAGGGAAGAAACCAAACAAGCTATTTTCAAAATCAGCCACGAATTAAGGATAGGAGCAGACGAAAAAATAATGAAAGAATTTTCTGTAAGGTTCCAGGAAGTACACAATGGCTTCTATGAAAAACTATTGGAAAAATTCCCGGAACTCACACAGACTGAATTAAAACTGTGTGCATTTCTAAGGCTTAACATGTCAACCAAAGACATATCCGAACTAACCGGGCAAAGTAATCTCGCAGTTGAAAAGTCGAGATACCGGTTACGAAACAAACTTGGTATCAGGAATTCTGAATCAAACCTTGTTACATTCCTATTGCAATTTTAATCTCTTAGGTTAAATCCCCCTGCCACTTGTGGCGAATGAAAATAAATTCAACATGTATACCTCGTCCGCTTGCGGCAAGGTAGTTGATTTATTAAGGTTAATCTTTTAATTTTCGCTATCATTCTTGTTAAACAGCTTACATTCTGATTTATAAAGTATTTTTTTCGTTATCAGAAAATGAGGGGTGCTGCACTCTTGTGGCATTTGTCCAATTAATGTATAGGCAGTTTTAGAATCCAAAGGTGCTTTTGTATGGGCAGTTTATTTTTTATTGCCTGATTACTCATTGATATTTGCACTTCCCAATAACGCGAAACCAAACAGTATGAAAAACGAAAAGGAAGGTAAACCACCTAAAGCGAAAACTTCAATAATCGATCCTGAAGCAGATGAAAAACGCAAGAGACGGCTCGAAGTCCAGAAAGATGTCTTACGGAAAATTATTGATCCTCTCAAGAAAGAGATCCAGGAAGATGAATTGAAGGAAGCAGTGATCAAGTTAAAAAGAAAATAAGTTTATTGACAAAACGCTGATTCTGCAGGTTCATTTAAGTAAATCAATCAAGCAATTTAAAAATCATTACTAAACAATAAAGCAATGAGAGTTTCCATGAAAATATTAATACAACTGTGTTTCGTTTTGTTTCTGAGTATGTCTTCATTTGGACAAACTGGCAACGCACAGAATTTTGAAGATGATGATGCCAACGCGGCCATGCTCCTTCCCGCTTATAGTGACACCTTGCATTATTCAGAAGCAGTACAGCGCAAAACCCATGACTCCAGGGATATGCCCCGATCAATTATGATCAATTCCCAGGCATTGACCAGGGAATCTTCTGGCCTTCCTCAATCCTATAAAAGCATAAACCAAACACTGAATCCAATATGCGGGTCAAAAAATATTGGGCCTACCGGCGACTATGTTTCGTTAACGGATGCGTTTACCGCCCTTAGCGCCAATGGAATAAGTTGTGTGGTAAACCTGATCCTTCAGCCAGCCTACCTATCGTCCGTTGAAACTTTCCCAATTCAGGTATACTCCATACCAGGATCAAATGACACTAATAAAGTAAATGTATATCCATCATCGTCGGGACTTACCATTACCAGTAGCAACGTTACAGGAACCATTAACCTGAATGGAGTTAAATATGTCTGTTTTGATGGGAGGGTAAATGCTACAGGCTCTATTAAAGACCTTGTCATTGAAAACACTTCTACTTCGGGTTATGCTATTCAGTTTATTAACAGTGCATCAAACAACGCAATCCAGTATTGCATTGCGAAAGGTGCGAGTACCCTCATCACAAATGGAGTAATCTCATTTGACGTGACAACCGAAACTTCCGGCAACAACAATAACCTGATTGACAATTGTGAAATATGTGCAAGCGTTTCCAGTCCACTCTACGCTGTTTATTCAAGAGGTTCTTCGTTCCCTTCTTCATATAACAGCAACAACACGGTATCCAACTGCCTGATCCATGATTTCTATGCACCGGGAGGTGGCAACCCGGTTGGCATCACATTGTATGCGTCCACCGCCTGGACTATCAGCGGGAACAGTTTCTATATTGCTGCCCCACTAAGCCCTCTGAGTGCCGTTGGATTTAATATGATTTTCATCGCTTCAGGAGATGGATATTCTATTCTTAACAATTTCATTGGCGGTACAGCTCCGAATTGTGGAGGGTCCCCTCTTACCCTTAACGGGAACGGCACACCTGCTGTTATTGCTAACTTTATTTACGGGATACGATTCGCGGGAGGAGACAACATAAATCCCAGTTTAGTTCAGGGCAACACCATTTCCAATATTTCCCTGTTTACAAGGGCGAGTTCACCCGGTGCCATCCTGTTCGCTGGTATATTATCCGCTGTGGGTATTCAAGACATAAACAACAATGTGATTGGCTCAGCCACCGGAACCGGATCGATTTCGATCGATGTAAGTGTACTGAACTCAGGAGGACGTACTTCAACGTATGAAGGCATTGATTTCAGAGGGTTGCGC
>CAIJPI010000298.1 GCA_903822525.1 uncultured Bacteroidales bacterium
CCTTCATGAAACTCATGAATATAAAAATGAAATTTCTGATGCCGATAATTATGGAAGGGCAACAAAGAAGAATATTTACAAATGCCATTACAACCGACGAACTTATGCATATTATCATGGGTACATTCAAGCTCCAGATGTTCAAATGGCGGATAGCAAATTTTGAATTCGATATTAAACGAAGTGGAGAAAATATGGTGCAATCATTACTGACATTGATGAAAAATAAATAATGCGAAAGATCCTCCCACACATAATAGCTTTACTGCTTGCCGCTTTTGGTTTGCTGACCCTGTTTCTGAGCAGTTCGGTAATATTTGATTTGTTTGATATAAGGGCCAAAGAGGGAAATTATGTTTTATTTGTTGTTTGGGCTAATTTCCTGAGCAGCATACTCTATCTTGTTGCTGCGCTTGGTTTAATTAAAGGTAAAAAGTGGACCATAAAACCACTAAGCATGACAGTAATTATTCTGTTTTTGGCATTTATAGGCCTGATAATTCACATAAACTCAGGTGGTATCTACGAAACTAAAACGATTGGAGCTATGATATTCAGATTGATACTCACAGCAGCTTTTACTGCCCTTGCCTATTTTATAAATTCAAAAAATAATAAGTAGTACTCACAAAAAAATTTATACAATTATGTTAGTAAACATTCACTTACATCTTGCTACAAGAACCAGATATCTGCTTGTTCTGATCATTCTTTTGGCACCGGCTATTGTGCCGGCGCAAGAACTTACATTAAACCAATGCATCGACACCGCACTGATTTACAACCGAAACATCAGATTAGCCCAGCAGGATGGCTTTATAGCCAGCGAAAAAAACCGCGAAGCTAAAAGCACTTTGTTGCCAAAACTCACAGGGTTCGCCGACTATCGCTATTATACGGATCTGCCTTACCAGATCATGCCCCAGGAAGCTTTTGGCGGACCGGCAGGTACCTATAAGGAAATTCAGTTTGGAGTGCCTCAAAACCTGAGCACCAACCTGCAGCTCGCCATGCCATTGTTTAATCCCACCGCATTGAGTGCGATTAAAAGCACCCGCATTGCCGGTGAACTGTCGGAAATACAAAAACGCAAAACAGATGAGGATGTGGTAATGGAAGTTTCCAATGCATACTACAACGCCCAGGTGCTTTTATATCAGCTGGCTTTTATGGATAGCAATATCATTAATACCAATAAGCTGGTACAAACAACAACCTTGCTCTACCAGCAACAGTTAGCCAAAGGCACTGACGTTGACAGGCTGAAATTGCAACTGGAACAGTTAACCACGCAAAGAAGCACAATTTCTTCTCAACAGCAGCAGGTGTTAAACGCGCTTAAATTCCTGATAGGAAAGCCAATATTCGATTCCATCCAGGTTCAGATAAACGAAACATCCATAGACGAAACTACTTTACAGCCTAAAACTACCATAGATATTTTATTGATTGACAAGAAGATGGAGTTTAGCCTTTCGGAGTTGAGTGGTCTTAAAAATTCCCGCTTGCCTTCAGTGAACGCTTATGGAGTATACGGCACCAATGGTTTTGGTACTACCGGAACAAACAGCTTTTTCAATTTTCATCCGATAGGGTATGTAGGCGCCCAGCTTTCGGTTCCGCTTTTTAACGGAATGGTTACAAAGCATAAAATTGACGGCAAAAAGATTGAAGTGAACAGGACGATCATTCAAAAGGAAATACTAGCTGAAAAGGCCAACCTTGAAATGGTGAATGCCGAAATGCAATTAAGCATAGCAAACACAACCATTGCCACCGTGAATACTCAAATAGAACTTGCCAAAAAGATTTATAACAACACCGTATTGCAAAACCAGCAAGGTATGGCAAACATTACCGATTTGCTTCTGGCCGACAATTCCCTGCGCGAATCCCAGCAAAATTATATCGTGGCATTAATAAATCTTCGTAGGGCCGAACTTGAATACAAAAGGGTGACAGGTAACCTGATTGCAAATAAGAAATAAAGATTTACGATTTACGAATAACGATTTAAAATTCACAATTAACAACAAATCAAAGAACATGAAAAAGATAATTTATATAGTTGCAGCAGTAGCCATCATTGCCATAGTAATCATACGCCTGAAAGGCA
>CAIJPI010000299.1 GCA_903822525.1 uncultured Bacteroidales bacterium
AACAGCCGGCATCCAGAAGCAGTGAATGTAAATGCAGCTAAAAAAAGCACGGCTGCCAGCAACAACAATCGGCCTTTATTCAAGGGGTTATTCATAGGGTGCAGATATAATTAAGTAGTGCAAAGAAAATGATTATTCCGTTGGATTCGCTCAACGCACTGCAACGGAATACAATTTTAATTATGCTCATGCGTTTTAAACGTGTAAGTATTACTTTTACAACGAACTTATTATTCAAAAATTACTTTATGCGCTTACTCATTTTACTGATAATTCTTATGCTGACAGTGCCGGGCTGTAATAAGGATAAACAACCGCTGATCCCTTATGTATATGTGAACCTGCAGTTATATCCGAATTCAATGGATTATATTCCTGTAGGCGGGTATAAATACATTAATGAAGGGTTCAGGGGAATTATCATCTACCGCATACTCCCTGAAGAATTTGCCGTGTATGAGCGCTGCTGCCCTTACGATCCTGAAAGCACAGGAGCCAGGGTAACTGTCGATCCATCAGGAAGCACCTGTATCGATTCAGTCTGCAAGTCAAAATTTATACTCTACGACGGCACTCCTTATGGAGGTCCTTCGCCATACTCGCTGATGCAATACCGCTATTCATACGATGGCGAAACACTTCAGATCTATAACTGATCGGCCTGAACCGGCTTCCTTTTCCTGCCACTTACGTTAATCATCGTGATCTACGCATCCAATGCAATTAGTTCCGGGTAAATACTACTAAATGCAAAGGGCCGCCATGTATATGGCAGCCCTTCCAATAACAGTAATTTGTTCTGATTCTAGTACCTGTAATGATCGGCTTTGTAAGGTCCGTCAGCAGGTATTGAAATATATTCAGCTTGATCGGGAGTAAGCCTGGTAAGTTTAACGCCTAATTGATCGAGGTGCAGACGGGCTACTTCTTCGTCGAGGTATTTTGGCAGACGGTACACACCTACTTCATAATTATTTTTCCACAAATCGAGCTGAGCCAGGGTTTGGTTTGAGAACGAATTGCTCATAACAAACGAAGGATGCCCGGTTGCACAACCCAGGTTCACCAGGCGGCCTTCGGCAAGCATGAAAATTGCGTGACCGTCAGGGAATACATATTTGTCAACCTGAGGTTTGATCTCGATTTTCTCGACACCGGCAAGTACGTTCAGTTTGTCAACCTGTATTTCGTTGTCGAAATGGCCAATATTACAAACGATTGCCTGATCCTTCATTTTAAGCATATGCTCTACGGTGATAACATCCTTGTTACCGGTAGTGGTTACATAAATATTTCCTTCGGCAAGTGCATCTTCAACGGTGGTGATTTCAAAGCCTTCCATTGCAGCCTGCAATGCGCAGATAGGATCAATTTCGGTAACAATAACACGGGCTCCGTAAGCGCGCATCGAACGGGCGCTGCCTTTTCCCACATCACCGTAACCGCATACTACAACAACTTTGCCGGCAAGCATTACATCGGTGGCACGTTTAATGCCATCGGCCAGCGATTCGCGGCAGCCATAAAGGTTATCGAATTTTGATTTGGTAACCGAATCGTTCACATTGATGGCAGGAATCAGAAGTTCACCCTTTTCCATCATCTGGTACAAACGGTGAACGCCGGTAGTGGTTTCTTCCGAAACACCTTTCCAGTCGGCAACAAAGCCATGCCATTTCATAGGCGATTCAACGAAAGTTTCCTGCAGCAGTTTCATAATAACCTGCTCTTCAGCATTCGAACCTATTTCTTCCAGCAATTTTGGATTTTTTTCGGCAGCAAAGCCTTTGTGGATCAGCAACGTGGCATCACCGCCATCGTCAACAATAAGGTGAGGGCCTTTTCCGCCTTCGAAGGTAAGTGCCATATTGGTGCACCACCAGTATTCGTCGAGGGATTCGCCTTTCCAGGCAAAAACAGGGATTCCGGCAGCAGCAATAGCAGCAGCAGCATGATCCTGAGTTGAGAATATGTTACAGCTGGCCCAACGTACTTCAGCACCCAGGTCAGCAAGGGTTTCAATCAGAACGGCAGTCTGAATGGTCATGTGCAACGAGCCGGTTATACGGGCTCCTTTCAGCGGTTTCTCCTCTGAATATTTGCGGCGGATGCTCATCAGGCCGGGCATTTCCTTTTCGGCAATTTCAATTTCTTTACGGCCCCATTCGGCCAGTGCAATATCGCGAACTTTGTATTTCATATTGGTATCGATAGTAAGAGGTTCCATGAATATCCTTGTTTTTAGGGGTGCAAAGGTATTATTTTTTTGGTTCTACTGCCAGTTTAGTGGGTAAATTAAAAATGTCGGAAGTCCGAAGACGGAAGTCAAAAGTTCTCCTGACAACTTCTTTTATCCTGTGAAAGTGGTGCTTTTCTGGTCAATTACTTTTCTTCATATCGCTTCTCATAAGTAGAATTACATCTCAAATCATCATGTTCGTCCGTCTTCCGACTTCGGTCTTCCCGCCTTCCGATAGAAATTCCATTCAATTCGTGGTAGAACCTTTTTTTTCAAAGCGCTTGTATTATATAACTCTAAAAATCAGTAAATGTTTTGGCCGGCAGCAGGTATCTGTCAACGATTTAGCTGCCGGAGTATGGACATTTCAATAATTTCAATTATCTTTGCCACTTCAAATATTCCTTTCGTAAAAACAGGGAGGTTTGAATTATAAAGAAGAGGGGAGAGAACAGGCTCACCGAACCTCTGGCAACCACCACCACCAGGTGAGTAAGGTGCCAATACCTGAACCCGCAAGGGTGATTATAATTGAAACACACTCCTACTCCCGGAATCCGGAGAAACTGAATGTGTTGCGTTAAAACATCTGTCCTGCTGCTTTGTTTAAAGCTAGCGGCATGGTTAAACATATAAGTGATATGATGGAAAGGAATATTATATATAAGGTATTGGAAAATCGGGTACTGGTTCTTGACGGAGCCATGGGAACCATGATACAACGCTATAAACTCACCGAATCCGATTACAGAAGCGAACGCTTTGCCTCCCACCCTATCGACCTGAAAGGCTGCAACGATTTACTATGCCTTACAAAGCCTTCCGTTATACGCGAGATTCATCATGCATACCTTGAGGCCGGGGCCGATATTTTAGAAACCAATACCTTTAATGCCACTTCGGTATCGATGGCTGACTACCAGCTGGAGTCGATTGTGTATGAAATGAATGTGGAGGCAGCACGGATTGCTGTGTCGGAAGCTGAGAAATTCACTGCTCTAAATCCTCATAAACCACGTTTTGTAGCAGGTGCCGTAGGGCCAACGAGTAAAACTGCCAGCATGTCGCCCGATGTTAACGACCCCGGTTTCCGGGCAGTAACATACGATCAGCTCAAAGTAGCCTATGCCGAACAGGTACGTGGATTGATTGACGGTGGAGTGAACCTCTTGCTGGTTGAGACCATCTTCGATACCCTCAATGCCAAAGCTGCCCTGTACGCTATAAATGAAGTACTGGCCGAACGCAACTTACGCCTGCCGGTTATGGTTTCAGGTACCATTACCGATGCCAGCGGCCGCACCCTTTCGGGACAAACAACAGAAGCTTTCCTGAACTCGGTTTCACATATCGATTTGTTGAGTATCGGATTTAATTGTTCGCTTGGCGCTGAGCAACTCAACCCCTTTATTGAAGAATTATCGCGGAAAGCACCATTTTACGTGAGTGCCTACCCTAATGCCGGCTTGCCAAACCAGTTCGGGGAATATGACGAATCGCCCCTCCAGATGGCACATCATGTAAAGCCAATTCTTCAGAATAAATCTGTAAACATTATAGGTGGCTGCTGTGGCACCACTCCCGACCATATCAGGGAATTGTGCGTTATTGCAGAACAATCCTTACCCAGGCATATCCCGGCTATCGAAAAACACTTGCGCCTAAGCGGACTTGAACCCTTGCTGGTATTCGAAAAAAGTAATTTTATAAATATTGGCGAGCGGACCAATGTTTCGGGCTCCAAAAAATTTGCTCGGCTTATACGGGAGGAAAAATACGATGAAGCACTGTCGGTAGCCCGGCAGCAGGTTGACGCAGGCGCCCAGGTGCTGGATATTAATATGGACGATGCCTTGCTGGATGCAAAACGCGAAATGACCCGTTTTCTGCACCTTCTGATGGCTGAACCCGAAATCGCCAGGGTTCCGGTAATGATTGACTCCTCAAAATGGGAGGTTATCGAAGCCGGATTAAAATGCCTGCAAGGCAAAGCCATTGTGAACTCCATCAGCATGAAGGAAGGCGAAGAAGCTTTCAGGGAACATGCACTAAAAATCAGAAACTACGGTGCTGCCATGGTTGTTATGGCCTTTGACGAAGAAGGCCAGGCGAGCACCTTCGAACGCCGCATCAGCATCTGCTCCCGGGCTTATCATATATTGGTGGATGAAATTGGGGTGCCTCCCGAAGATATTATTTTTGACCCAAATATATTGGCCATTGCAACCGGCATTGAAGAACATAATAACTATGCCGTCGATTTTCTGAACACCATTGCCTGGATAAAGCAAAACCTGCCCTACGCCAGGATCAGCGGTGGTATCAGTAACCTTTCGTTTTCATTCCGTGGCAACGACGATCTGCGCGAAGCCATGCACTCCATTTTTCTTTATCATGCCATTAAAGCCGGTATGGACATGGGAATTGTTAATGCCGGGAATCTTCCGGTTTACGACGATATTGCTGCCGATTTGCTTCAACTTATCGAGGATGTGCTTTTCAACCGCAGGCCGGATTCAACGGAGAGACTTATCGGTTACGCCTCGAAGATGAAAGCTACCGAAAAAACTGAAGCTGCCGCCAAAGCATGGCGCGGACTCAGTGTTAATGAGCGCTTAACCTATGCTTTGGTGCACGGACTTGATGCCGATGTAGCTACCGATGTTGAAGAAGCACGCCCTCATTTTGCCAGGGCGCTCGAAGTTATCGAAGGCCCTTTGATGGCAGGAATGAACGTGGTAGGGGATTTATTCGGTGCCGGGAAAATGTTCCTGCCCCAGGTGGTGAAAAGCGCCCGGGTAATGAAAAAAGCAGTTGCCGTATTGCTACCATACATTGAAGCCGAAAAGATTCAGGGAACACGCAGTTCGGCTGGTAAAATACTGATGGCAACAGTAAAAGGAGATGTCCATGATATCGGAAAAAATATTGTTGGCGTGGTACTGGGATGCAATAACTACGAGGTAATTGACCTTGGAGTAATGGTACATGCCGAAAAAATACTGGATGCTGCCATCAGGGAGAAAGTTGACATTATTGGTTTATCAGGACTTATCACGCCTTCGCTCGAGGAAATGGGATTTGTAGCTTCCGAAATGGAAAGGAGAGGCTTTACCGTTCCTTTGTTAATAGGCGGTGCCACCACCAGCGAAATGCATACCGCGGTAAAGATCGCGCCCGAATACAGCCACGCGGTTATCCATGTGCGCGATGCTTCGCGGGCTACAGGAGTAGTTGCAGCCTTGCTTTCCGACGAAGGGAAGCAGCCGTTCCTCGATACGGTTACTGAGAAATATGCCCAGCTGCGTCACAAACACGAAAGCACCAAGGCCGGAGTTACATACGTTTCGCTTGAACAAGCCCGGGCTAACCGTTTCAAAACAGAATGGAACGGATTCGTACCATCAAAACCTTCGTTTACAGGAGTAAAATACCTGACAGATTATCCTCTCACCGAAATAAGCCGCTACATCGACTGGACATTCTTTTTCCATGCCTGGAAAATAAGCGGGAAATATCCGGTTATTTTCGATGACCCGTTGAAAGGCGTGGAAGCACGCAAGCTTTTCGACGATGCACAGGAAATGCTCAAAAGAATGATTGATGAGCAAATGGTTCATGCCAACGGAGTTTTTGGTTTTTTCGAGGCTAATGCCATTGGCGACAGCGTTGAATTAAGTCTTGAAACCAAGGGAAAAACTTCACTTCATTTTCTGCGCAACGAAGAAGAGAAAGAAAACGGGATCCCTAACCTTTCGCTTGCCGACTTTATAGCACCAAAAGAATCAGGCTATACTGATTATATAGGGTTATTTGCTGTAACAGCCGGACTTGGCATAGAGAAATGGGTCAAATATTTCGAAGAGCAGAACGATGACTACAATGCCATTATGGTAAAAATACTTGCCGACAGGCTGGCAGAAGCTTTTGCCGAACTGTTGCATGAAAAAGTACGCAAGGAATACTGGGGATATGCCAGCGATGAAAATCTGAGCATCGAAGCCATCATTCACGAAGGCTATGCCGGCATACGTCCTGCTCCCGGCTACCCTGCCTGCCCCGAACACAGCGAAAAGGGAACTATTTTTGACCTTCTCGACGCCAACAGGACAGGTATCACCCTTACCGAGAATTATTCGATGTATCCTGCCGCCGCGGTGAGCGGGTATTATTTTGCACATCCCGAAGCTCAGTACTTTGCCATCAGCCGCATCAGCCGTCAACAAATTGAGGACTATGCCTACAGGAAAAATCTGACAATTAAAGAAACCGAAAAACTATTGGCATCAAACCTGAATTATTAATTCCGCATGAAGCAATACTCCATGATCGGAAAATACGAATAAAAGCCAACATTCAAGTTCATCATGGCCAATTCCATCTGAACCGAAAAATAAATAATAACTCATGAAAGTCACTGAATATATTGAAAACAGAAAAGACAAAACTCTTTTTACTTTCGAATTACTTCCCCCTCTTAAAGGTGAAAACATTAATTCCATATACCAGACCATAGATCCTCTGATTGAGTTCAACCCTTCGTTTGTCGATGTTACTTACCATCGTGAGGAAGTTATTTTCAAAGAACGCGAAGATGGCCTGCTCGAACGCCGCACTGTTCGTAAAAGACCGGGAACCGTTGGCATTACCGCTGCCATAAAATTTAAGTATGGTATAGATGTGGTTCCGCATCTGATCTGCGGTGGATTCAGCCAGGAAGAAACCGAGAATGCATTGATCGACCTCCAGTTTCTGGGCATTGATAATATTCTTTTGATCAGGGGCGATAACCTTCGCGGTGAAAAACAGTTTAAACCCGAACCCGATGGCCACCGGTATGCTCTCGACCTGGTAAAACAGGTGATGCATCTCAACCAGGGGATTTTCCTGGAGGAAGATATTTTGAATCCTGTTCCCACCAATTTCTGTATCGGTGTAGGCGGGTATCCCGAAAAACATGTTGAATCCCCTAACCTGGCCACCGACCTTCAGTACCTTAAGGCTAAAGTGGATGCAGGCGCTGATTATATTGTTACCCAGATGTTTTTCGATAATTCAAAATACTTCGGCTTTGTTAAGGCTTGCCGCGAAACGGGGATACTGGTTCCTATTATTCCCGGCTTAAAACCTATTTCGTTGAAATCGCAACTTTCGACATTGCCCCGCACTTTTTCTATTGATATTCCTGATGAACTGGTGAAAGAAATTGAAAAATGCGCTGACACAGCACAGGTGCGACAGGTAGGCGTTGAATGGGCCATTCAGCAATCGCGCGAACTGATACGCTTCGGCGTGCCGGTTCTGCATTTCTATACTATGGGGAAGTCGGATAATATCTGCAAAATTGCAAAAGCTGTTTTTTAATCCGGAATCCGACGAAAAATCCTGCTGAAGCACTCTCCGTCGTTTATACCGTGTTGTACTAATAATTTAGGTTCTACTACGAATTTAATGGAATTGGTTTTAAATTGGCCCGAAGTCGGAAGACGGAAGTCCGAAGTAGGTACTACCCCGAATTTACATACTACGAATTGAAAATAAGTTG
>CAIJPI010000300.1 GCA_903822525.1 uncultured Bacteroidales bacterium
CCATCAGTGGATCCGCTCCAAGTGTTTTTAAAAAAAATCCACTGAAAACACAGATAACTCACAGATTCACACTGCAATCAGTGCCTATCCCTTTTTATCAGTGCCATCAGTGGATCCGCTCCCTCGCCCCATCGCTCCCTCGCCCCATCACTCACTCTCAGTGTCTCTTCGTGGCCTCAGTGCCTCCGTGGTTAAAGGGGTTAGGGGTTAGGTTTTAGGGATTAGGGATCGAAATCGTGCAATCGTGCCCCATCGCTCCCTCGCCCCATCGCTCCCTCACCCCATCGCTCCCTCGCTCCCTCGCCCCCTCGCCCACTCCCTAATTATTCACCTGCTTCCCCTCAGTATTCAATAAAACAGGATCGCCTAAACCAAGCTCCTTCAATTTATCAAACTGAGTGGCTTTATCGCCAACAATCAGAAAAATAAGTTTGTCAGGATGGATAAAGCGCTGCGAAAGCAGGGTGTGATCGGCCTGCGACATGTTTTGTACAATTTTTTCACGCTGCCTGATGTAATCGAACGGGAAATTATAGGTAACAATAGGCGCGAGCATTTCGTTGAGCTGCTGCAGGGTTTCAAATTTTCCTGAATTACTCTTTAATAAAGTACTCTTTACCAGGTCGAGATCTTCTTTCGAAATGCCATCCATATATTTTTTCATCTCATCCCGGATAATCTGGGAGGTTTCGAAGGTCGAATTGGACTGCACTGACGTACTTGCCAGAAATTGTCCTCCATATGTAACGCCGCTGAATCCCGAACGTGCCCCATATGTAAACGATTTCTTTTCGCGCAGTATCATATTTAAAATGCCGCTGAAATCACCTCCCAGCTTATAATTTACAACCACGGCCTTATAAAAATCAGGATCTGTATAGCTCGGTCCTGCATGCCCGGCCAAAACCTGCGATTGCTTTGCATTCGGGATATCAATAAAATAAATTCCCGGTTTGGCTGATGCCATTTCCGAAACAAGCGGAATTTTAACTTCACCGGCTTTCCAGTCCTTTAAGCTGTTAAATAAAGCAACCGCTTTTGCTTGTGTTACATCCCCTACAATGCTGATTTTACATACCGATGGCGAGAAATAGTGTTCGTAATAGTTCTTCAGATCAGCAAGTGTAATTTTACCTGCCGACTTAATGGTACCTGCCGGCTCGTTCGACAGTATATTGCCCGAACCGTATACCAGTTTGCTGAACACACTCTGTGCAACAGAGGCAGGCGAGGTTTCACTGCGTTTCAGTCCTTCTATCGTCTGGCTTTTAGCAAGCTCAAATTCTTTTTCATCCCAGCGGGGTTCGGTTATAATTTCTTTAGCCAAAGCAAAGGTTTCGTCCAGTTTGCTTGCCAGGCAGCTTCCTGTAAGGGTAATCGATTCTTTACCTCCGTTTATGTAAATGTTTGCACCCAAATCCTGAATGGCTTCCTGAAGTTCGACAGGGGTTTTTGTTTTGGTGCCCTGGTTCATCAGCTGTGCTGTTAAGGAACCCACTCCAACCCTTTCAGGATCGTCGAGAAGCATTCCTCCTTTCAGGATAACCGAAAACTGAACCAGCGGCAGTGCACTTTGCTGAATTCCGTAAACAGGTATACCGTTTACTGTTTTATCCTGCCATATGGCGGGGAGCGTAACAACCGGATCAGGACCCTGAATAGGTTCAATAGTCCGGTCGATGACAGAAGGAAAAGGCGTATAAGGAGCATTTACAACATCCTTTTTCTTTGTGCCCTGTTTATCAATCGACTCTTCCTTCACAACCCATAACGTTGAACCGGATGCTGCCAGTTCAGCTTTACCTTTAGGTACAATACTGGTAATCAGGTTGTTTTGATTTTTAATATACGTATCATACACCCTGAGAACATCCTTTTTTGTGACACTCATACGGTTATTAAAGTCAGTTGTCATAAAATCGGGCGAACCGTTAAAAATATTGTAGTCGCCCAGGCGCATGGCTTTATTTAAAACACTGGCACTCTGCCTGTAGAAATTATATTCAATACCGGCTTTCTGGCGTTCTACATCTTTTTCTGAAAATCCTTCTTTTTCGAACCGTTGAAAGGCTTCTTTAACAGCAGCTTCAACATCGCTTAGGTTAACATTTGGCAAGGCTGTAATGGTAATTCCGAATTCACCGGCAATTTCGGAACTGCTCTGGCGAGCCGAAACGGAGAGAGCCAGCTTTTTCTCTTCAACAATCACTTTATACAAGGGCGATTTTTTACTTCCGGCAAAAATACGCCCGAAGAAATCGAGGGCATAGGCATCCTTGTTAAAATCCTCTGCCGTCGAAAATTCCATCGACAGCCTGGGTGCATTGGCAAGGTTATCTTCGCAATACGAACGTACCGTTTCGTTTAGTTTTACCGGCATCCTGGCTAAAGCAGCAGGTGCTGGTCCCGATTTAATTTCTGCAAAATACTTGTCGATCCACATTTTTGTCTCTGCAGCATTTATATCGCCCACCACAATAAGCGTGGCGTTGCTGGGAGCATAATACTGAGCATGAAAATCAATTACATCCTGCAACGAGGCTGAGGCAAGGTCTTCGAGATCGCCAATTACCGTATGTCCATAAGGATGCGTGGCAGGGTACATTAATTTCGTCGACATATACTGGCTTTGCGAATAGGGTTTATTATCACCCTGGCGTTTTTCGTTTTGTACCACATTCTGCTGCGTAACAAATGTTTCCTGGTTTACTTTACTCAGCAGGAATCCCATACGGTCAGCTTCCATCCATAAGGCCATCTCGATAGCATTTTTCGGAATAACTTCGTAATAATTGGTTCTGTCGTTATTAGTGGAACCGTTTACATTACTTGCTCCTGCAGTCTGAAGTTTTTTAAACCATTGCCCCTGCGGTATATCCTGCGATTCGTTGAACCTGAGATGTTCGAATAAATGTGCAAAACCTGTTTTGCCCTGGGCTTCCCTGGCCGAGCCAACATGATATACAACATATACAGCCGCAATAGGGTTTGAACTGTCAACATGTAGAATTACATTCAAACCGTTCGACAGCACATATTTTTCGTAGGGAATTTTAAATTCCTTTTTCTTCTCAACACCAAAAAGTGTGAGGTTAGAACTGAGCGCAAGTGCCATAAACAAAAATAAGAGTTTGTTTTTCATAATTCATACGTGGTTTTATGGATTGATTTGGGTATCGGTTTCATTCTTTACTGTTTCATGCATTGGCTTTTCAGCATTACCCCAAAACATTGTTTTGACATAATTCATACGTTTAAACGCAATTATGAATCAGCTGTAAAACTATACTATTTATTTTAGTAACTGTCTAAAAATGATAAAAACTACTCTCATGAATCAAAACCCTGTATTTCTGTCACATTGAGCGAAGTCGAAATGCACTCGTTCAACACTACAACGAAAATGTTGAGATGATTTAGTGGGCTTCGACTCCCCTTCGGCAGGCTCAGGGCAGGCTTCTCAGCCTGACAGTAGATTGAGCAAATCACTTGATAAAACACTTAAAATTTAGACGGTTTCTTGATTTTTTGTGATTCGTTTATACGTGATCCTGCTCTTCACAATGAGAATTTATTAAAAGCATAGCTGTTTATCAGGTATGTGCAAATGGTTATTTTAAAAGCATACTTGACACAGCCGATTTGTTGTATTAACTTTAAGGTGAAATAACAGAAGTTTGCATATTGTTAATCCAAACCTTATGAAAAATGTACTTATTATTTTCCTGCTGATCCTCGCTTCTAACAGTTCCTACGGGCAATGGTATGTTAATAAATACAAGGTTACGAATATTAATATGCTTACAAGGGAACAACTCGATGAATCGCTGAAAGCTTCAAAAAAGAATCTCCTGGTTTCGGGTATTGTTGCAGGGATGGGCGGATGCATATTCCTGGTAAGCATATATGGCACCTGGACACCCGTAGAAGACCCAACTCTGCTGGAGCAGATATTAGGCGATAAGGGGATGAATGCCATTGCCACTGCAACAGGAGTAGCATTACTGGCAGGAGGCACAATTGCTGCGGCAGTCTTCCTGGGACGAACAGCCCAGATAAAATACGTACTGCATAAAAATTATCCTTCGACAGGATCTCTTAAAATATCACCAACACTGGTTTACGGCAAATATTCAGCATCACCCGGGCTGGGGGTTTCGTTAACTTATAATTTCTGATGTGAATAATAATGGCAGGAAGGGGCGAGGGAGAGATGGGGCGACTGCACGACTGCACGATTGAGGGCCCCAACCCCTAAAACCTAACCCCTAAATCCTTTAACCACGGAGGCACTGAGAACACTAAGAGACACTGAGAGGGAGTGATGGAGTGATGGGGCGAGGGAGAGATGGGGCGAGGGGGCGAGCGCAAGATTGCACAATTTCGAGCCCCAACCCCTAAATCCTAACCCCTAACTCCTTTAACCACGGAGGCACTGAGAACACGGAGAGACACTGAGAGGGAGCGATGGAGTGATGGGGCGAGGGAGAGATGGGGCGAGGGGGCGAGC
>CAIJPI010000301.1 GCA_903822525.1 uncultured Bacteroidales bacterium
TTCGAGAAGTTTAGTGTTTTTGTGCTTTGGTGGCAAAAAAATCAATTCAAAGCTTCTGGCAAAGCAGCCGGCAATCCCTGTTAAAGCGATATCAGATAGGTAGTCAGGTTGATATTGTTGCCCAGGTTCATCTTCCTGCGTATATTGTTGCGGGTATTTTCGATAGTGCGGATGCTACGGCTGGTAAGTACTGCAATATCCTTACTCGACATATTAAGCCGCATAAAACTGCATAACCTGATTTCGGCCGGCGTTAAATCGGGATGTTTGCTGAACAGGTTTTTATAAAATCCTTCGTACACCTGCTCGAAGCGGATATCAAATTCTTTCCAGCTGCTTTGAGGTGATGTTGGTTCAATGTCCTTCAGTATATCAAGAAGCACTGCCTGGGTATCCTTATCGGCGGTTGTCAATCTATCCTGAATCATGGTTGCCAGGTTTCCCGTTGTTTGACTTGCATTTGCCAGGTGCATCGATTTGTTGACCAGCTCTTTATCTTTCAGTTCAATTTTGAGCCCCAGGAGTTCATTTTTCTCTGAAGTCAGCCGTTTGTCATAAACAGCTTTACGCCTTTGGAAGAAAAGGGTAAATCCTGCAACTGTGAGTAAAATTATAAAAATCAGCAAGCCAATAATAGAAAGGCGGGTATTGTTTTTCTGCCTGAGCATGGATTCCTGTAGTTCGGAAATCTCCTTTTCCTTTTTTACCTTCTCGTACCTGGCCTGCAACTCCAGTATAGCTTTGTTTTTTTGCACCCCGGTTATACTATCGTTTAATTCCCTGTATCGTTCCTGAAAATTAAGCGCTTTTTCAAATTGCCCTGACTTTTTGTACGACAAAGCAAGCAGGCTGTACATTTTGGCCTTTTCCTTTGGCAGTTTATAGGACTCCAATTCCGGTATCAGCGGAAGCATGGTGGCAATAGCCTTCGCATGATTACCCATTTTGGCATACATCGAACCCCTGTTTATTCTATTTAGAAGTACACCATACGCCAGGTTATACTTTTGGCAAAGCACCAGCGAACTGTCAAAAAAAGCTGTTGCAGAATGGAAATCAGATTTATCGCTGAATACAATAGCAAGGTTCAGGTAGTCTTTTGCCATATTAAGGGCTCCGCCCGATTGCCTGTCGATTTTAAGCGCTTTGTTATAATAATAAACAGAGACCGTTAAAGAATCAAGTTCTGAATACAACACCCCGAGGTTATTATAAATATTTGCCAGCGTCATTACCTGATTAACTTTCAATGAAAGCTTTTCGGCCTGCTGAAAATAATATATCGCCTGCTGGTAGTTTTTCAGGCTCATATTTACAGAGCCTATATTGTCGTATACAATAGCAAGGTCCCTTTCATTATTATTCTTTAAAAAGATACGGGCTGCTTTTGTGTACAGATCAATGGCCTCGAGCTGCAAGCCTTTAGAGTCTGAAATTTTAGCTTTATTGTTATAAATGGCCGATAATGCAGCCGCATAGTTATGATTCAACGCTGTTTTTTCAGCCAGGTTCAGCATGATTTCGGCCGTGTCAAATTTTAAATCAATAAAACGGACTTCAGCCATCTGTATCAGGTTAAGGACCTGGTACTCGTAGTCCGACCGGCTCTCGGCCAGGCGGAATGACCTCTCATGTGCCGAAAAGGCCTGGGGATACTGGTTTAATATACTGAAACACCTTCCGAGCGAATACATGGCTTCAGTTTCCCCTTTCAGGTCGTTCAACTGCTCACTGATCTTGAGGGAGCGTTGAATATAAACCAGGGCATCTTTTGGGTTGCTATCCAATAAACTGCCGGATAATAAATTAAGGGCAGCAATTTTATCCTTGTCGGTACCCTTATCTATAATCCGGAGCAGGCTGTCCGTTTTTTTATCAGGGGCACCATATAAGGTTAACGAATCAATTGCAACGATATATGCGATGATAACAGCAACAAAAACAAAAAGGAATACTTTGCCGGATTTTGAATGTTGTTCTTGTTTTGCATATACCATATGCAAATATATTTAAAATTATGGTTCTATTTAGGGCAAGATAATATTTTGATGTGCTGGTTACACGACAACTTAAATTCAATAAAGCGTATAAATTCATTTTATGTCCTTTTTGCTTGATCAAAAAGGACCAAAAAATCAAGACTCTATAAA
>CAIJPI010000302.1 GCA_903822525.1 uncultured Bacteroidales bacterium
ACTATTTGCTGTTGTTGAGAGAATATTTCCACCTACGATGCTGAAAGCATATAAGGAGCCAGCGATTTGAGTTACGGAATATGTTTGTACTGACCACTCAGGGACAAGAGCCGAACCCCAAATTGTTGGAGGTGTTACAACAACGACCATTAATGCAGCGTAGTTACTCTGAACACTTCCGTTGGCGTTATTAACTACACAGTAATAGTTTCCTGCGTCCGCTGGCTGAGCATTATTTAGATTGTAAGTAGGCTGGTTCCCATTAGGTAGTTGATTCCCATCCTTGTACCACGTATAATAAAATGGAGATGAGCCTGATGATCCAACAGTAAAGGAAGTGTTAGAATTTTTGCAGATCGTTTGGGGCTGAGGCTGAAGAGTGATCGTTGGACTTCCTAAGATTGTTACATTTAATATTGATGGCTCGCTTACACAACCCATAGAACTGGTTTCAGTACAAATAATTTGCCCGACACCAGTGCTTCCCCATTGAACGGTAATACTATTAGCTGTCACAGAAACTTGGCTGCCATTTACTACACTGAATGAATATGTTGAGCCAGAAGTTGTGCTTACAGAATAAGTTTGAACAGACAATCCATTAACAACTGTGGCTCCTAAAATTGAAGGAGGGGTAACAACGATGACATTTAATGTTGCTGAGCTGCTTTGGCAATTACCACAATTATTTGTCGCTATACAATAATAATTCCCTATATCTGATGACTGAGCGTTTGAGACTGAATATGTGGGTAGATTGCCGTTTGAAAGCATTACCCCATCTTTGTACCATTGATAAGTAAGTGATGCTCCTGTTGCAATAATCGTAAATGAGGTAGCCCCATTTTTACATATCGTTTGATTTTGGGGCTGTGATGTAATAACAGGTTCAGTCGAAGAAAATTCTTCATTTGTATTTAATGTACCGTAGTCACTAATTTGTCCTCCAATTGCGTATAATTTGTTATTGACATTTTCTAAACAAAAACTTATCCTTAATGTTGGCATTGTCGTTTGAGTTACCCAGCTATTCGTTAATGGATCATACACTTGGTTGGCTCCTGTCATAGTATATGGATAAGTAGTAGCCCCACCAATTACGTATATTTTGCCAGATAATGTTTTAGCTTTCATGCTATATCTTGGAGTTGGTAATGGTGAAAGCGTATTCCATGTATTGTTTAAAGGATAGTAAACCTCATGTAAGTTTAGAGCAATTAAAGAACCATCCGTTCCACCAAAAACATGGATTTCGTTATTACATACAGCAGTGGCAAAGTCTCCACTTGCTGTTGGAATAGGTTGTTTGGTTGTCCATAATTGGGTTACGGGATTGTATTCTTCAACAATGTTAGTTCCTGGTGAAATCCAAGTTGTCATACCTCCTATAGCATATATTTTTCCATTTACAGCTTCACAACTTAATCCAGCCCTTCCCGTTGGCATTGGAGTTTCCGTTGCCCAAGTGTTCGTTTGAGGATCATATACTTCATTAACAGTTAACCTATTCGAATTCATATATGAACCGCCTACACAATAAATCTTATTATTAACCACCGCAACTCCAAAGTATTGACGAATCGTGGGCATTGGGCTTTTAGTTGTCCATGTGTTTGTGCTTGGATCATATTCTTCAACAATCCCAGTATTAGCATTAGTGCCTAAGAACCCTCCAATTACATATAGTTTTCCATTAACAACAGCCGATCCAGCAGAAGATCGTGGAGTTGGCATGGCTGCTTTTGTAGTCCAAGTTCCTAAACATGAATTTTGATTCTCATTAAATAATGATGTTATACCATTTTGTGACAGAGCCCAATTATAAAACCTGATATCATCAACCTGTCCGTTAAAATATCGACCATCTCCCTGCTTCCCAATACATACAATAGATGAAGGATTATCGGCTGGGAACGGAAGGTTGCTCCAGTTATAATCCATAACCTGTGGCACAGCATTGATATATACAGTTGAATAAGTAATACCATATACCCATACCAGATGGTACCACTGGTAGTTTGAAATAGAATTAACTGTGTGCGGTGCACCAAATGCGCAAATATCGGTACCAATATTTCTTACTGCATTATGGTCGATGGCTTTATCATTATCAACCCAAGCACTTGGATTTGATTTACTAAAAAATGCTCCTAAATTTGATGCTGAAGTATTGATTCGACACCACATTGAAAGAGTAAAAGCTCCAGCCATGTTAAATTGGCTTGGATTCGCAATCTGAATAAAGGAATTTGTACCGTTAAATTCATAGGCACTATTAGCGTTTCCAAATCGATCCTGACATAATACAGCATTATTTACTGTACCGTTATTTGAATTCCCGCTCATGTCCTGAGCATTCCCGTTGAATGGATAATAACCTACCACTCCATTAGTAGGGATTTGAGCATCTGTTGCCAAATTCAGGAAAATGCATGCAATGATGCTTAATAATAAAAGTAGATTTGTTTTCATGGTTTAATGATTTAAGTGGGTTTCTTTTTATGACCAAGGAAAAGCTCCTCAATCAATTACTATTCAAAGATATTTCGACAAAATCGAGAAAAATAGGTGAATTACTCTACGCTGAATTTTGAAAATTATCGTTGATAATTGGAAAACTATCG
>CAIJPI010000303.1 GCA_903822525.1 uncultured Bacteroidales bacterium
ACAGGGATTGAAAGCAACTTTTATGATGTCGGGCGCACTGGCATTGTTTACCAGCCTGTTTGTGATTATTTTCCGACAGCAGTTGATGGGACTGTTTACCAATGATGCGGCTGTTATTGCGCTGGGAGCCGAATACCTGGTTATAGTAAGCTCTTTCTATATATTTTTCTCCACAATGTTTGTCATAGGTGGTGTAATGCGGGGTGCCGGGGATACGATTGTACCAATGTTTATAACCCTTTTTGCGCTCTGGGCAATACGAATACCGGCAGCATGGATCATGTCGGAGTATTTCGGTGTGGATGGAATATGGTGGTCGATCCCGGTTGCCTGGTTCATTGGAATGACGCTTTCGTACCTGTATTATTTAAAAGGTAACTGGAAGAAGAAAGTAGTGGTAAAGCAGAGGGTGATGATCCCGGATGAAGTAATCGTCGATTAAACGCTTTTTAAACCTTTCCTCAAAAGGCTTTACAGCCTAAAGTGATATACCACTGTATCTTTAAAAGCAGAAACTCATTTATATTTTTATCAGAACGAATAACTAACTCCACCCAGCAGGTTTAACCCATAGGAACGGTAGTTATACCAGCGGTTGTATTTGCTGTTAGTCAGGTTATTAAAGTTCAGCCAGAACGAGAGAGCTTTATTAAACCGGTATTCAGCACCCAGGTTAATATCAGCCCATCCTTTTATTTTTTCAGGCTCCAGCAAATAAGAAACTGCGCTTCTATCGATAAGAGAATTTGCTTCCGGGGCTAATGCCCATACAGGCCCGTTCACCGTGGCCTTGGCCGTAATCGTAATTTTACTCTGAATATCGTACCTTCCTGTAAATTCGAATATATAAGCCGGTTTGTACCAGGCGTATTCCTGGTCAACAGTTTTATAATGGGTGTAAGTGCCGTTGAGCGCCAGGCGTAAGCGGGCAGATTTCACAAATTCTAGTTCACCTTTTAATGTTACGGTGCTGATATTGTCGAATAATAGAGTAAAGCTGTTAAGTAGATATACGCTGGTGTCGACAACAAACAGCGGGTAGTTCTCGTATGAGCTGCTCGAAATACTGCCGTTGAAATTGAAGCTACGGCTGATATTACTCTGGAATCCCCCATAAATTTTGAATTTATCATATACATAATTCCATGGAAGTACAGGGCTGATATACAGATTCTGTTCTGATATGTCTTGCAGCGAAGTGCGTTCCATTCCGCCGCTGATTCCTGCATACAGTTTGAGTGCGTCAGGAATTAACTCCAGACGTGCTTCGGCAACTGGGTAGAGGTGACCTTTGGTAACAGAGTCGGAAGCGATATTCACTTTGAACCCGGCCATAAAACTGTATTCGTTAACCTGTGCTTTTATAAAAGGATTTACCAGCAAAATTCCACTGTTGATATGCCCTTTAAGATCATGCTGATTCAGGAAGTTATAACCTGCAGTAACACCCAGAACCTGGTCCTTGCCCAGTTTGAGCAGATCGTATCTTTTATCGAGAGTGGTGGTGAATTGAGCATTGTTTTCCCTGCTATCGTTCATTCCGGCCATATGATAGTACGACAGGCTGAAAGTGTGGTTAAGTTTATCGGCAGCTTTATAATTACTTCCGAATGTTGCTGAAGCGCCGGCGGTGTAGTAATGCTGTTTTACATCATCTTTTCTGATAAGGGTATCGGGGAAATCAGAAGGTTTAAATCCATAAAGGTGAAGCCCGTCGCGATAATAATAGGCATTTCCTGAAAGGGTGTGCTGCCCGAAATATTTGGTTCCTGTAACTTCAGCTTCGTTACGGCTGTTATCGGGTGGGCCGTAATCTTTTATTATCCCGGATGCCGACTGATGTTTCAGCCGTACCGAGGCAAGGTATTGTTTTGAACGCAACGAACTCATAAAAAGCTCTCCATATAAAGCGGAGTAGTTGCCTGCACCGGCACGGATATAGTTGCGGTAGAGCTTGCTCAGCGGTTCGGCAACAAGTTTAACGGCAGGTAAGGTCTCAATTACGGGTTTTACATCGGCTACCCTGGGCATGATGTTGTAGTTCATTACCGGGATAGTGGTGAGCGTATCGTCAACCGCAGGATTCTGGCTGATTTTAAATGCATCGGGGATAATAGGATCGAAAGGTGCCACCACAGTAATTTCTTCGTTATAGGTCTTCGCCTGGGCAAATGCTACAGTGGAAGTCGCCATGGCAAAAAAACAAAAAAGTGTTGTCAGCGTGATATTATATCTTGACATTGTCATAAGTTTCCGGGT
>CAIJPI010000304.1 GCA_903822525.1 uncultured Bacteroidales bacterium
CGACTCCCGTCTTCCGACTCCCGTCTTCCGGCTTCCGTCTTCCGACTCCCGTCTTCCGACTTCCGTCTTCCGTCTTCCGACTCCCGTCTTCCGACTCCCTTCTTCCGACTCCCGTCTTCCGACTCCCTTCTTCCGACTCCCGTCTTCCGACTCCCGTCTTCCGACTCCCGTCTTCCGACTCACGACTTCCGACTCCCTTCTTCCGACTCCCGTCTTCCGACTCCCGACTTCCGACTCCCGTCTTCCGACTCCCGACTTCCTACTTCCGTCTTTTTAAATTCACCCACTAAACTGCCAGCAGTACCACAGGTTTTTCCCGCCATAATAAGGCTGATTATTAAACTTCCTCCCTGCGAGTCACTATTTTGCTTTCTTTTGCATTCCATAAAATTACAATCCTGCCTATGAAAAATTCCTCCATGTCCGAAAAACAAAGCGTAAAGTCATTTCCACGCAGTTTCTGGACTGTCATCACCATGGAGTTCTTTGAGCGGGGATCGTATTATGGTGTTATGTCGGTGCTTTCGGTATACCTGGTGATGAGCATTCCCGAGGGAGGGCTGGGGTTTTCGAAGGAGAGTGTAGGTGTAATAAAAAGTACAATTACCCCTTTGCTGTATTTCCTGCCGATACTTGCCGGTGCCTTGGCCGACAGGTTTGGTTACCGCCGCACACTCACCATGGCATTCACAGTAATGAGTACGGGTTATTTTTTCACTAGCCTGTCAACTTCGTATGGAATGGTTTTTCTCAGTCTGATCCTGATGGCAATAGGAGCAGGGTTCTTTAAACCCATTATTTCCGGTACAATAGCCAGGGTTACCGACGAAAGCAATTCGTCACTCGGGTTTGGGATTTATTACTGGAGCATCAATCTGGGGGCATTTATTTTTCCACTCATACTTGTTCCCTACCTTAAAGGAATTGGCTGGAGTTATATTTTTGTGATGGCTGCCGTTGGAACCGGTTCCATGCTGTTACTTAATCTTTTTGTGTACCGCGAACCACCCCGGCCTAAAAGTACCAAGCCTTTACTCGATGTTTTTAAAGGTATATTTTTGGTACTGAAGGATTACCGTTTCCTGCTGATGATATTTATTTATTCGGGTTTCTGGATCATGTATTTTCAGATGTTCGATACGGTACTTTGGTACCTCAAGGATTACATTGATATGACGCCGGTAAACAATGCAGTTAATGCTTTTCTGGGCATTTTCATGCAGAACCCATCCTGGAAGTTTGATACCGAACATGTAACGGTAATCAGTTCGGGTTGTATCATACTGCTACAGTTACTGGTGTCGCGCATTGTACGCACCAGGCCGGCTCTGCCAACCATGATTGCCGGTATAGCCATGGGAACCGTAGGAATGGCGATACTTTCAATCTCAACCTATGCATGGGTATTTATTGGCGGGATTGTCATATTTTCGATAGGCGAAATGACCGCACATCCCAAATTTATATCCTATGTCGGGTTGATTGCCCCGGCTGATAAAAAAGCCCTTTATCAGGGATATGCCTTCCTGTACGGTGTAATTGGCAGCGGTATTGGAGGAATACTCGGCGCTACGCTTTACGTTCATTTTGTCGATACCCTTCACAGCCCCGGAGTATTATGGTTTATCTTTAGTTTGATAGGAGTGGCTACCATTATTGGGCTGCTGCTGTATAACAGGTTCATCCTGCCGCAAACTGTTAAGACTGAATACTAAAAACCGGCAACTAATTATTTTATCCCTAACCCCCAACCCCCAACCCCTAACCCCCAACCCCTTTTTTATGGAATTCCAACTGATCGATCACGACTACATACAGCTAAACCAGCTGCTTAAACTTTTAGGCCTTGTTGATACCGGTGGAGAAGCCAATCAACGGATTGTTGATGGTGAAGTTATTGTTAATAAGGAAGTTGAATACCAGAAACGTAAAAAATTACGGCCTGGTGACAGTGTTTTGTTTAATAAAGTGACTATAGTCGTAAAATGATCCGGTAGCTTCAGGTAGTTTTTCAGGCCTGTCCATCGTTGAAAAAGCATAATTTTTTTGACCTTAAAATCAATAGATTTATACCTTGTGAAATGATGGAATTATTACACCTGATGCGACATAAATCTATTTTTGTTATTTTCGTTCTTTCAAACGTTGCGATATCTGCTTCAACTTATCGGGTGTTTTAACTAAAATCATGATTTCCGGTATAATTTTAAAGATATTTATATTTCTTTGATCTTAATTAAGTCAGCCTGATGAATAAATACAACTTTCTTATAGTAATGATCTCGGCTTTCCTTACTGTGTCAGTTAATGATACGTATGGACAGGCATGGAATTTCGTAAAAGGCAAGGATGGGATAAAAATATATACCCGCGATGTTTCGGGCAGTTCGTTGAAATCGTTTAAGGGAGAAGTCACCTTTAAAGCTGATATTGAGAAAGTAAGTCTGATTGTAGGGAATGCGAAAAATATTGACTGGTGGGATAAAGATATTATTGAAAAGAAAGTTGTTGCCTTCGAGGAGAACAAGTTCATACGGTATTATATCGTTTATGATGTGCCATGGCCTTTTTCGAGGCGCGACCTGGTGCTGGAGGCGCAAATTTCGACCGATCCCATCACAGGTGATCGGATTGTATTTGCAAAGCCTTTATTAAACTTAATGCCTGAGAAGCCTGAAATAGTCAGAATTAAAAAATACTGGCAAAAATGGACTGTTCAGCCTATGAACAATGGAAACATACATGTTATCCTCGAAGGGTTCGTCGATCCGGGAGGGAATATTCCTAACTGGTTGTATAATACGGTAATAACCGAAACCCCATTCCGGGTTTTGACAGCCTTAAGGGACAGAGTATTGTCGGACAGGCCGGCAAATAAATAAAAGCATAAGATTCTCATTGATAATCCTGGTAGGTGATATTTTTTAAGTGTCCTGTGCCAGGTTCCGTGTTCCGGTTGCCAGGCCAGATTGGGTCAATACCTCGATTTCGTATTCCAAGTTTACAACCTCTGAACCTGTAACCAGTTCCCAAAGCTCATTACTCAGCACACTTCACTAAGCACATAGCACTAAGCACTCAGCACATAGCACTCAGCACATAGCACTCAGCACAGCACATAGCACTCAGCACATATCACTCAGCACTCAGCACTCAGCACCCAGCAAAAACATCCTGTTCATACAACGCTAAGTCTGAATCTAAACTAAAAAAAATCCCTAAAGCCTGTTGGCCAAAGGGATTTTATGTTTTATAAAAGCGATTATGTTTTATTGACACAGGCGCAGAGGAATCCGCCCTGTTCAGCAGCTAACCAGTTCTGTTTTCGACTGGTATGCCTGGTATTCCTGTTGCAAGGTGTTCATCAGTTCTTTAACAGGAATTATTTTATTGGTCCGCCATACATTGCTTCCTGCAAAAGCATATCCTCTTCTGAAATTTCCGCGTAAAGCCGAGGTAAGCGATGCTATGATGCAATACGGTGCTGTATTGATATCGCAGGTACGTATACAATTGACAGGGCAGGTCTTCGGCTGACGTTTACCCGCTTCAACTTCATCGAGAAAGGGAGATTTTATAGCTCGTCCCGGCATTCCGACAGGACTTTTTATGATTTTTACATCTTCTTTTTTTGCATCAAGGTAAGCCTGTTTAAACTCCTGCGAGGCATCGCATTCGTCAGTGGTTACAAAGCGAGTACCCATCTGAACGCCAGAAGCGCCCAACTTTAATATTTTTACTATATCCGAACCGGAATAAATTCCTCCGGCGGCTATTACAGGTATATTTTTCCCGTTTAAAAGCGCAATTTCGTTTACAACTGCAACTACTTCAGGGATCAATTTTTCGATGGCAAAATTTTCATCAAAAATCTGGTCAATTTTAAATCCGAGGTGTCCGCCTGCTTTAGGTCCTTCAACTATAACTGCATCAGGAAGATAGTTGTAATTAGCAAGCCATTTATTGCATATCAGGGCAGCTGCTCTGGCTGACGAAACAATAGGCACAAGCCTGGTTTTACAATCAGGGGTCAGATATTTTGGTAAATCAAGCGGCAGACCGGCGCCTGAAATAATGATATCGATTCCTTCTTCGATGGAGGTACGCACTAAATCATCATAGTTGGTAAGTGCAACCATAATATTTACTCCAAGTATCCCTTTGGATTTCGCACGGGATTTCTGTATTTCCTGGCGCAGACCTGAAATAGAGTTTGCCAGGTAATCGTTCGATGTTTCCTTGTATAACATTCCCAGTCCGGCGGCGGAAATAACTCCAACACCACCTTCGTTGGCAACTGCTGATGCTAGTCCCGAAAGGGAAATCCCAACGCCCATGCCGCCTTGGATTACAGGTACCGGAATTATAAGTCCTCCAATATTCAATTCTTTCATCTTTGTCATTTGCAGCTATAATTTTAAGAGAGAACAGATTATCCTTTCAGGCTGAAAAAAAGTAAGCGTTGGAAGGAATTCTGTACTGTATTTTTAATGATACAAAAATACTTCCGAAAAAGATGGCTTCCCAAAAAATGGGCTGCGCTGCTTATTTTGGGCGGAATTGTAGTGTTTTGGGACGAAATGTAGCATATCGAGGGATGAAATGCATGGTATGCCA
>CAIJPI010000305.1 GCA_903822525.1 uncultured Bacteroidales bacterium
CCTTCGGCAAACTCAGGGCAGGCTTCTCAGCCTGACAGTAGATTGAGCAAATAACCTGATAAATCACTTCAAATTAAAATTTAGACTGTTTCTAAGAGCCACAAAGTTTAACGCAACTCTTAACTGCAGTCTGAAAAATGAATCAGGATTAGGAGGACGAATCTGTCTGAATTAGTGATTCTTTGTGTCTTTGAGTCTTTGTGGCATTTTTTTTTGAGCCACAAAGGCACTAAGACTCTAAGATGCACAAAGTTTAAACACGACTCTTAACTGCAGTCTGAAAAATGAATCAGGATTAGGAAGGCATTTTGCCTGATTTAGTGATTCTTTGTGCCTTTGAGTCTTTGTGGCTATTTTTTTTTGCCACGAAGGCACTAAGACACTAAGATGCACAAAGTTAAACACTCAAGTCTTAACTATAGTATTAAAAATGAATCAGATTTAGGAAGGCGTTTCTGCCTGTTTTAGTGATTCTTTGCGCCTTTGAGTCTTTGTGGCTATCTTTTTTTTGTCACGAAGGCACTAAAATACTTAGTAGCTGTTTAAAAAGATTAAAACTACTTTCAGGTATTAAAAACCTGTATTACTGTCACATTGAGCGAAGTCGAAATGCACCCGTTTAACGCAAGAACGAAAATATTGAGATGATTTAGTGGGCTTCGACTCCCCTTCGGCAAGCTCAGGGCAGGCTTCTCAGCCTGACAGTAGATTGAGCAAATAACCTGATAAATCACTTCAAATTAAAATTTAGACTGTTTCTAAGAGCCACAAAGTTTAACGCAACTCTTAACTATAGTTTTACACACGGATCAGAACAACAGCTAATAAATTAATAATCTTAATGGCTGATAATCTGTTTTTTATGATACAGTATGATTGCTTTAATTAAAAAAATCACAGAAGTTTTGAATAATGCTGATTACGTCAGCATCCTAAAAATCATAATAAATATTCCTTAAACCTGTCCGTATACCAAAATAAATATACTGCATCTGCTTGTCCCAGTTTGTATTTGACTCTTTCCGGGTGGTAATGCCGGCTTCCATACGCATATTTGTATGCCGGTTAAGCAGGTACGAGATACGCACATCAGCTGTAGTCAGATTTGTTTTTAAACCCTGCCCGATTGTATTGCCCAACTCGCTAACACGCTTATCATACGGTATAAATATATTACTTCCGAAATCCCTGCCTGCCGTATCCATCCCGTACATAGCAAAATTCATTTTTATCTCCGCCATCCAGTTGCCTGTGCTATACGATGACATAGCAATAAATTCCCTGAAGTTAGCCCCCAGCGGATGGGCCAGCGGCTGATTGTAATGCCCGTAACTTTGAATGGTGGCGAAGTGTGAATAGGTGTATGGACGTGCCTGGTTGTATTCGAGCCTTGCATTTAAAGCGGGTATGTTCAGCAGGTTCCAGCCCGAGAGGCCCAGCTGGTACCCGAATTTATTGGCCCACCAGCCATCATTAGCCAGTATATGTTCCAGCTTAAATTCATCCAGTAACAATTGACCATACAGGCTAAAATGCCTGTTTATCCTCAGGCTGAAAGTGCCTCCCATCAGTGCATTGTCGGGTGAGCCAAAGGCTTCTTCAGCAGGACGCAACAGAATTACCGGATTCAGGTATTGCACATCGAAACCGCGCAGACCGGTTGAATCGGCATTCTCCCAGACTATTGCATCAAAAATGCCCAGGTTCAGCCTGCCCCAGAGCATGGCCTGCAAATAGTGCATTGTAGCCCATTTGCGGTCGAAGCCGAAAGCCGGCGACTGCATCGAGCTGCGGTCGATAAACTGGCTGTATAGTACTGTGTATTTAACTTTTTTGAAGTTGGCCGTCAGTTTCATATACGGATAGCTGAACGATGCATCCGACAGTATCATCGAACGATAGCCTTCGCCTATAAAATTCTTCCCGTAGCCCATGGTCATATTCACATAGTGCGAAGGGCTGTAACTCACATATCCGTTGCTGTAAAAATAATCAACACCTGTGTCTTTAAACGCTTTAACCACTCCCTGGCCCGGGACTACTCCGTTCGCGCTGATAAAGGCTGATGGCCACGATGCAAATACAGCCTGGCTTTCATACAGTTCAGTATTAAACGAAAGGCTTTTGCCCAGCAATCCGGTAAGCGTCAGGCCACGGGTATTTATCCAGGCTGTTTTCGATGCTTTTAAATCGTACCCTGCTCCGAAATTAAAAACCGGGTCGGCTGTGATGCTGAAATCTTTTGTGCTGTAGCTGACCAGGTTTTCACTAAATAGTTTACGGTAAACAAATGTGCTTTTATGTTCCTTAGTTTCCGGCCTCGAGTAAAGCAAATTCTCAATAGCTGCAGTGCTGTCAAAATCCTGCAACAGCAAAGGCTTCATGGATGAAAGAAAAGAAGTGTTATTTTCCTGGTACTTCTGCATCAGCAGGTTGTAGTACTGATTATCCAATGCAATGTATTGCCCGAAACTCAGCGAAGGGACGAGTAGTATAGAAATTAGACTGTATCGTAAAAATTTCAGCATTTTTTAGTAATAGAACACGGATGACACAGATACAACGGATTTGCACGGATTTTAAGCTTTAACAGTGTAAATCCGCAACATCCGTGTTTTATTAAGTAACTGTCTTAAAATGATAAAAACTACTTTCAAGCATCAAAAACCTGTATTTCTGTCACATTGAGCGAAGTCGGAATGCACCCGTTCAGCGCTAAACCGAAAATATTGAGATGATTTAGTGGGCTTCGACTCCCCTTCGGCAAGCTCAGGGCAGGCTTCTCAGCCTGACAGTAGATTGAGCAAATAACTTAACAAATCACTTCAATTTTTAAATCCAGACAGTTACTAAAGTTTGTGAATAAATGAGGCTAAGCTGCTGCAGATGTTTTTTTGTTTTTTGCAAACTTTTGGCGCCGCATCCAAATAGCCAGTCCCGACAGGAGGATAGCAACAATGATCATAATAATTACCAGTACCGAATTGCCCAGAAAATTGAAGAAATAGGCAAAAGCAATAAATGCAATGTTTACCAATACAAGTATCCTTGTCGACTTAATATGTGAATAACCCAGGTCGAGAAGAATATGGTGAAGATGACGGTGGTCGGCTTCAAATGGACTTCCCCGACGATATATTCGTACAGCGAAAACCCTCAAAGTATCAAACATGGGGAGTATAAGAACAGCAAACGAAAGGGCAGGACCTGCCATAAAATGAGGCGTAACACTTTGCATAGTATTCATTTCGTTGAATCTGAATACAAGTACTGTCATCATAAAACCCAGGATCAGGGAGCCTGTGTCGCCCATGAAAATTTTATTCTTCACCCCATATGCATTGTAAATATAAAATGGGATCATGGCGCCTATAATGGTAAATGATAAAACTGCAAATTCCCATTCACGGGCTGCCAGGAAATAAATAGCGAGTACACTACTTGCAAGTATTACTATGGAGGCAGCAAGTCCGTCAATACCGTCAATCAGATTAAACGAATTGATAATCACTATGCCGGCAAATATGGATAGGGAAATACTCACAATATAATTCAGCTCACCAATGCCGAACATGCCCTGCATGCTGTTGAGCCTGATGTCGCCTATCACGCTGAGAATTAGCAATGCGAGAATTTCGACAGTCAGTTTCTTCCAGGCTGAGATATTCAGGAGGTCATCTTTCATGCCGATAAAGAAAATTAAAGTCAAACCGGCAATAATAGGAGGCAAGGCAGTAAGATTACTCGCAATCCCTCCGCCGTTCAGGCCGCTGGTATTAATAAAAGTAAGGCTTACCGTAACTATAGCGGCAAAAATACCCAGTCCGCCCAGGGTTGGGACCGATGATGTATGATGGTGCCTTTTGTCGGGCACATCGTACAATTTTTTTGCCCTGGCTATTCGTATAATTACAGGAATAGCATACAGGTTGAATGCAATTGAAAACAGAAAGGCAGCTAAAATCCGGTACTCAGGCTTAAAGAAATGAAAATAAAAGCTGTTTATTGATTCCATATGTAAGAGCTGGTAATAGAGAAAAAGAATGCTGTCTGACTAAGTAAAAACTTTGTAAAAGTAATCAAATTTTAGTTAAATTGAACATTAACAACTCAGATTTAATTGCACATTTGAAACAAATATACTAGTTTAATTATTTATTAATCTAAAAAAGAGATTTTATTTTTATTGAAATTTGCAAAGCAATGATTATCAGAAAGGTTGATTAGTGTAAAACGGATTAAAAAAATCCAGTTCACGCTGACTCTATCACAATGTTACAACAGGAACTTCTTCCCAGTTGATTGACGCATCGGCAGTCCGCAGATCGGTGAAGGCATATTCGCTGATCCAGCGTTCAAGTTTCTGCTGCGAATTTCGCAGACCATAATAGGCCCGGAACCGACGGTAGGGTCCCAGGTCACGCAGCAGGGGTTGTCCGAGGTCGAAGTCGCGGGGATGGAAATATCCCATAACATAAGGAGAATTTTCAGTATAATGTCGGATGAGGCTGTAAGGCCATAGCCTGAAATATCCACCTCCAGTTACCACAGTGCGTATGCCTGCCATCTTGCTGTAATTGACCGGGAATTCCTTTATCCGAATACCGTTATGTTCAATAATGCATGGGAAATTGTTTGGAAACGAGGGCATTCCTCCATGGGCGCGCAAAGCAGGGAATATGCTTGCATCGGCGCTGATGCCTGCTTCGGCCATTACCTCCAGCGCCCAGAGGTTCGAACGTTTTACCGAAAATCCGGGAGCACGGAAGGTATCAACTTTATATCCAAGCTGATCTTCCAGCACCCCTATGTTCCGCAGCAGATCCTGCCTGAATTCATCAGGTGTCTGTTGCCAGATCAGCTGATGGCCATAGGAATGCAGCCCTATTTCGTGACCGGCATCGGCTATTTCCTTTACCAGCCCGGGGTTTTTATTGGCAATCCAGCCAACTATAAAAAAGGTTGCTTTCTGACTATGCTTCTCCAGCATTTCAAGAACATTTGCCGTGTTCTGCCGCACCCTGGGTTCATAATCCTTCCATTGTACCTCATCCTTTGTCGAACGATGCTCAAGAAAATGGAACCAGTCTTCAATATCAAAGGTGAGAATGCGCATGACAGGAATTGGAAGTAGCGGCGGTAAAGATAAAGATTTTCGGAATATGGAGAGCGGGATGAAATTTGTAAAGTCCGGGATGTCAGATTTCTTATTCTAAAATCTGCTTACATATTGGTATACAAGAACCAGAATTTAACCAGCATAATTCATAAAATATCAGTTTCGTGGAACTTTGTGCTTTCGTGCCTTTGTGGCGTTTTTTTTACTTGCCATCAAAATGCTAAAAATCAAAGAATTAGCAAAGTACATTAATGCCACAGGTTAGAAAGCAGTTAATAGAATCCCCCTGCTAGTTCAGGGCCGATAATCCGCGCAACACTGTAGGGCAGCAGTTTCCAAAGCTTAGTCAGAATTTTGAAACTCCTGATATTACGTCCCTGCGGGTGCGAATAATTCCACACCAGAGGTATGTCGATGCCTCCCCATTGTTGTTTGTA
>CAIJPI010000306.1 GCA_903822525.1 uncultured Bacteroidales bacterium
ACTTCATCGCCCTGGATGTAAAAAGCCCAGTCGGTATCAGCCGAAATTGCATTAAAAGCCTTATCCGTTTCAAGGGCCAGAACACGCCCACCCTCCCGCAGGGTATCATCCCAGACTGTTTCGATAATGCGTATTTTCGATGGGTCAATCTCATTTATCAGCTGTAAGGTGGCATCATCCGAATTTCCAACTGCAACAACAAAATCATCGCAAATGGGCAAAATGGAACGGATTGCTTCCACCACAGGGTAGTCATAAATAAGCGCATTACGTATAAAAGTGAAGCCGGTAACTTTCATTAAGGAGGAATAAGTGTGCAAAGTTAATAATTCTGAAGGATTGTAAACCAGCCAGCTTTGGCTGATAATGTATAAATTTGCGCTCTCCATTCAACCAACAATATGCACATCCATTATTTTCAGCACGATCATTTCGAAGATTTAGGTTATATAGCCGATTGGGCCAGCAGCAACAATATCACCACTTCGGTTACCCGCTTTGATCTCAATCCCGAACTTCCGTCGCACGATACATACAACTGGCTGCTTATAATGGGTGGTAAAATGAGTGTGAACGATACGGATGAATTTCCATGGTTACTTGCTGAAATTGAATTTATCAAAGAAGCCATTCGCGAAGGGAAAATTGTGATAGGAATTTGTCTCGGCTCGCAATTGGTTGCTAAAGCAGCCGGGGCCGAAGTATTCAGAAATAAGGAACCTGAAATGGGTTTCTGGCCGGTAAACTTTTCGGAAGCTGCCGGAACAGACAATGTATTCCGGCATTTTACCGATGGACTGAATGTGCTGCATGTACATTTCGATACTTTTTCGCTTCCTGAAGGAGCAATTAATATGGCAAACAGCGCTGTTACACAATGCCAGGCTTTTAGGGCAGGGAAAAATGTATTTGCTTTCCAGTTCCATTTTGAAGTTACGCCGCAAAATGTTGCAGGTTTTATTAAAGAAGTTGAACCGGAACTTGTGGAAGGAACCTATACTCAAAGCTCAGAACAAATGCTCAAACTAAGCGGAAGCTGTTATGAAAACAATATTATTTTCGGCAAAGTGCTGGATGAGATTTTTTCGATCCGGGAATAGTTTCTCAAATGAAGTTTTACACCTTATTTAACCTACCATTTCAGGTAAATACCCAGATCGCATTCATACCTGAAATATAAACGGCTTTCCGGATTTATCCTTACGGCTGTATAATAATCGGAAGTCCAGGAGTAAACAGTCTTGTCAAAATCAACTGCCCTGTTTGTAATAAGCGAACTGGCATTCAATTCAATTCCAACATTATAAGCGGCATTTCCAAACAAATCATATCCTGCACTAATTTCAGGAAGAATATACCCATACCAGTCACTTACAGTTTGATATTCGATATTTTGTAAAAGATTACTATCCTTTTTCTTCAGAAAAAGATTCACTTTGAACGGGCTGAAAATGCATGCCCCACCGTTTAATGCCCCTTCCAGCTGAAACCTGTTTATAGTTTTCCTGTAAACGATACCGCCATATACTGCTTTGTCGAAAACACGTTGTTTTGTTTTTTTATCTGCCACAACATAAAATGAACCGTCGTTTTCGTAAAATGGAAAATCATAAAACCCAGTGAATATCTGCTCATACCGGTAAAAGCCAAAGCGATATCCCAGATTTTGAGTTGGGAAGTACATTGCCGACACCTTTATGTTTTTGAAATTAACATGATATTGCATCAGCGTCTGGAAATTAATTTCCCATGACTTCCGAAACCAAATATGGGCTGATAAACCAGTGTAAGAATCCTCTAATAATATTGGAAAACGATAGAGATAATTCATAAAATCAATTTCTTTACCGGTGGGATTCTTTTGCGCAATGGATTCTTCGAAACCTTTATTCAAGGCTATTTTATAGTGGCTTATAAATTTATCCTGCGCTTGAACACTGCACACAAAAAATGCAAAAAACAGACTGATGATAGTTACTTGTAGTTTCATAGCTGTTACCGGATAAAGATCAGGTGAGTAGTATCGGACAAAGAAGTACTATCAGAAAATTCTATATTTACGATAAACTGAGCGCTGTCGTTCTCAATTTCACGGCCTAAAAACAACCGAAACTGAACCTCCTGTGCATCGATATAGGTATGGTTAATTTTCTGCGAAAGCTTTTGTAGAGGCAAATACAGATTTGTTTTATACCAGGATGTTTCATCTGAGCCCACGAACAAATCTGAAATTTCTGTTTTAGCAGGAATGAGAGAGGATATTTCAAAAAGAGTAACAACCGAAATTCTTTCAACCGATTGATTTGATACGTAATACGTCGGACACTTTGTTTTTGAAAATGCATTTACTTCGGAGAAACCAAAGCCCTGAGTTTTTTGTCGGGATTGCCCAAGGTAAGATAAGTCGGAGGAAATAAATACCTGAAAAGCGACAGCTGCTTTATTCATTGAATCATTCGAAATTACCTTTGGCCACATGCCTGAATTGTCAAGATTATTGATTTTAATCTTTGAAAAATCAAAGGGATACACATCATCAGGGCAATCATGATTAAAGCATCCGCTGATAGCACGAAGGATAAAAAACATAAAAATAATAGAAACTGATCGTATAAATAATTTCATCTTAGA
>CAIJPI010000307.1 GCA_903822525.1 uncultured Bacteroidales bacterium
CTTTCCACCGAAAGGGATTCAATATACTGCGAAAGCCTCGCGTAACCTCCTGGTTTCAGTATGTCGGAGCAAACCGTTACCGGCTTCAATCCGCTGTCGACCAGGTCGCAGATATTGAAACAATCGGCTCCGGCCGAAAACGAGACGTTCAGTTTGCCGTTGAATTCATTTTGCAGCTTCTTTGCAACGTTTACACTGATGGGATGCAATGCCCTGCCACTCATGTACATCATCTGCTCATGGGCAGGGAAAATATTTTTATGGTTGGTGCTTTCGAGCGTATTGGTAAGTTTTACGCCAAAAAACATTCCTTCGGCATCTGCCGTTTGCTGAAGCCGTTGAATGATACCCAGTGCATCGGCATATTTCAGGTCATGTTCAAAAGCGATATCCGGAATGTTGTTTTTAAAACGAAGTTTGTTGTTTAATATATCGCGGAGTTCATCCTTCCCAAGCAGGGTTGGATTCAGTTTAATAAGGGTATGCAGCTTTTTTTCTTTCAGCAGGTAATGCCCTATTTTTTCAATTTCGTCGGGCGGACAACCGTGCATGGTGCTTAACGTAATATTGTCCGAAATACAATCGGGAATCGCAATACCTGCCAGTTCAGGGTAAAAGGGAAGCAACTCACTGATCATTTTACGTTTTGCTGTGCTGCAATCCGACATGCTTTGGAGAAACCACTGAACATTTTCATTCTGAATGCCTTCAAAATTATAACCTATGCTCATATTGAAAACGAATCCTTTTTTTTGAGTAGGGTTCCAGCCCAATTTATGCTGAAGCAAATGAATCAGCACCCAGGCTTTCAGATACTCTTCAAAGGACTCGCGGATCCGTAGTTCCTGCGACCATTCGCAGTTGTACCCTTCGTCCTGCATGTCGATACAGGGCTTGGAAATCTCGAGTTCATCGAGGGTTTGAATGGTTTTCAGTTCAATGTAACTCGCACCGCAAAGCCATGCTGAAATAATATTCTGCGCCATCTGTGTGTGCGGTCCTGCTGCTACGCCAATGGGAGTATTAAGCTGTTGACCGAAAATCTGCATCCGAAGACTTGCATTTTCCCCAGGCTGAAAGAACAATGCATAAGGAATACCGAAAATCTCATTTCGGGTCGAAAATTCAGTTTCTATCAGTTTATATAGCTTTTCGGATGAAACAGGTGAAAATGCTGTGGAATGGGTCATTAAGAAGAGTTTAAATTTTATGCCTGCAATGTCGGGAGTGCTTACAATGCCGTAAGTTCAAAATGAGTTTTTTATAAAAAATGAAAAAGTTGCCGAAATAAACACCTGAGTTCAATGCCTGATATTTGGCGCCCTCAAGGCACGTTTTACATTCAGGCACATTCTTGGCACTTTTTTTTACTTTTGTAAAAATAGAAAATAATTGGAATGAAGGAGCATTTATTCAGCCGAACATCATGTGTTATCCTGTCAGCCGGAAGTTCAACAAGAATGGGGGAGCACAAGGCTTTACTGAAATTCGGAGAAGACAGCACTTTTATTCAGCACCTTGCCAATACCTATGCACTGAGTGGCCTTGATCAGATTATAATTGTCACTAATATAGAATTAGCTGAACAGATGCGGGAACGGGGAATACAGCTACCAGAAACCATCTTGATGGTTATTAACGATCAACCTGAATCAGGCAGATTCTATTCCCTTCAAACCGGTATGCGAAAACTGAAGGAAGGAAACGACTGTTTTTTTCAGAATGTCGATAACCCTTTTATATCATCTGAATTGCTGACAACACTTATCCTGGAGAAAGAGAAAGCGGATGTAATTATCCCGGCTTATAAGCAAAAAGCGGGACACCCGGTGCTTTTCAACGCCCGAATGAAAAAGCTGATTCTGGATATAGATGATCCAGAGACAAGAATTGACGTATTTTTAAAAGGATTCAGAATAAAGTATATTGAATCACCCGATAGTTGCATATTAACAAACATCAATTCACGGGAAGATTACCTTACAGCCGGATTCATCCTGTAACTCCATTATTTCCTATTCACGCTGCCAGGGCTCCAGAGTCAGCAATTTTCAGAATTTATCCCCGCCGAACTGAAATTTTGTTTTCGAACAATTTTTTCGGCACATGCACAGTTTAGTTTTCTTACTATTTTTACCTCAAAAGTTGGAATGTGACCAAGGAGCTTCAAAGTATGGATTTTCGCTCTTTGCGATTCTCAGTGTTGTTATAATCCAAGCAGACGACATAATTTTCAAACACATTACCTGCTGCCCGCAATGGCAAGACGGTGCACCTGAGGTCGGCTGCAAGTGTTAACAACGATAAAATAAATTCCCGCTGCGAGATGGTGGGATATTATATTTTCAGAGCTCTTTCCGATCGGATAAATTCCAAGTTGCTGACCTGTTACATTCCTGATTTCTAC
>CAIJPI010000308.1 GCA_903822525.1 uncultured Bacteroidales bacterium
GAACCCTTGAACGCCGAAGCATTTGAACCCTTGAACCTTTGAACGCGAAGCATTTGAACCCTTGAACCTTTGAACCCTTGAACCATTGAACCCTTGAACCTTTGAACCTTTGAACCTTTGAACCCTTGAACCTTTGAACCCTTGAACCTTTGAACCTTTGAACGCGAAGCATTTGAACCCTTGAATCTTTGAACGCGAAGCCTTGAACTTTTAAACTCTTAATCCAACGTCTGCGAAGGCTTTGATGAAAGTTCGATCATAGCCTGGTATTCAGCAGGTGTAATATCGTTAAAGAAGAAATAGATCGGATTCATTGGAACACCGGCCTTGTGAACCTCGTAATGCAAGTGAGGAGCTGTTGATTTACCTGTATTTCCCATCAAACCTATTATTTCTCCGCGCTTTATATGTTGTCCCACTCTGACTTTTATTTTCGAAAGATGGGCATACACGGTTTCGTAACTGAATCCATGGTTGATAATAATTTTATTACCATATCCACCGCTGTTGTATTCAGCTTCCGAAACCACACCGTCGCCGGTTGCATATATCGGCGTTCCTACTGCTGCAGTAAAATCGATGCCCTCATGAAACTTGGTGACCTTATAAAAAGGATCTGTCCGGTAACCAAATAAGGAACCTATCCGCCTGAGATCGTGAAAATCAACCGGCTGAATTGCAGGAATACTTGCAATGAGTTTCTCCTTATTTTTGGCAAGCTTGAATACCTGGTCGTATGATTTGCTTTGAACCACCAGCTGACTGGTTATTTCGTCAAGCCTTTTGGCTGTGTTAACAACAATCTTTGAATTGGCAAGACCTTCAAGCTGCCCATATCGGTCAGCACCGCCAAAACCTGCTTTGCGTATTTCAGAGGGAATGGGTTCAGCTTCAAAGATAACCCTGTAAATATTATCATCACGATCCTGAACATCAGCAAGCACTTTCTGTATTTTATCCATGCGGTCGTTCATTATTTTATACTGAAGCTTATACTGCTCAAGTTCGTTTTGCAATACCTTTTCGCGTGGAGATGATAAAAAATTATAAGCCAGCACTATAACCACAGCACCGAATACCAGCCCAAAAGCCATCGACGACAGAAGGATTTTAAAACGCTCCCTCATCGTAACCTGTACCTTCTCAATTTTAAGGGACTTGGTATTAAACTGGTATCTTATTTTGGCCATTTACTTTGTACTGGATTTAAAAGAGTTGGGGGTGGTGAAATGTTTCAGGGTTTCAGGGTTTCAGAGTTCAAGGGTTCAAATGCTTCGCGTTCAAAGGTTCAAGGGTTACGGGTTTTTATTGTTTGAAGAGTTTGTAGGGTTTGAAGGGTTTAAAGTTATTGTTTTATTCGAAAATATTCTCAGTGTTTCTTAGTGCCCTTAGTGCCTCAGTGGTTAAAAAAGTTTCAGGGTTTCAGCTTTTTTATTCCTATATTACAACTGCTATTTGAAACCAAGGCTTTCAACCTTTGAACTTTGGAACGGCGCAGCCATTTGAACTCTTAGTATTTGTAACTTTTCTTTAAATTCTCAGCCTACTTTCAATCCGTTAACCGCAAAAATAATTATTTAACTTAAATTTGCAGCCTTTAGTGTTGTGAACAATTGTTAAATATGCAGGTATAGCTACAACCGTTACCAACTTTTAGCTTTTAACCGACTAAAATACAATTAAATACGCAAACTGATACTATTTATTACTCAAACCATATAAATTGCCTTTAATGATGACCAGCGCCGAAATACGCCGTACTTTCCTTGGATTCTTTACTTCAAAACAACATCAGGTAGTTCCGTCGGCTCCCATGGTGGTTAAAAATGACCCCACACTTATGTTTACCAATGCGGGAATGAACCAGTTTAAAGATTGGTTCCTGGGAAATGAACCAGCCAAATGGCCCCGTGTCACCGATTCGCAGAAATGCCTCCGTGTATCTGGCAAACACAACGACCTTGAAGAAGTAGGCCACGATACATATCATCATACCATGTTTGAAATGCTGGGCAACTGGTCGTTTGGCGACTATTTTAAAGAAGAGGCTATCGGCTGGGCATGGGAACTGCTTACTGAAGTTTATAAAATTGATAAAGACAAATTATATGTAACCATTTTCGGTGGTGATGCTGCCGACAATATGGCTGAAGATACCGAAGCACTTGAAATCTGGAAGAAATACATTGCCGAAGAACGGATACTGCGCGGATCGAAAAAAGATAATTTCTGGGAAATGGGCGATACCGGCCCCTGCGGACCTTGTTCCGAAATCCATGTGGATATTCGCGACGAAGCCGAGAAAGCAAAAATACCAGGCGATCAGCTTGTAAATAATGATCATCCGCAGGTTATCGAAATATGGAATAATGTATTTATCCAGTACAACCGGCAAGCTAATGGTTCGCTGGTTCCGCTTCCTGCAAAGCATGTCGATACAGGAATGGGTTTCGAACGTCTTTGCATGGTTTTGCAGGGCAAACAAAGCAACTACGATACCGACGTTTTCACTCCGCTGATTGCAGAAATTTCAAGCATAACCGGTATTCCCTATGGCAGCAACCATAAAAGTGATGTTGCCATGCGTGTTATTGCCGATCACCTTCGTGCTGTCACTTTCGCCATCGCCGACGGACAGCTTCCCTCGAATGTAAAGGCTGGTTATGTGATCCGCCGCATCCTGCGCCGCGCTGTGCGCTATGCATATTCGTTCCTGGATGTGCGCGAGCCGCTGATATTTAAGCTTGTTGCAGTACTCGAATCGCAGATGGGCGAATTTTTTCCTGAACTTACCCGCAACCTCCATCTGATTCAACGCGTGATTGCTGAAGAGGAATCATCGTTTCTGCGTACACTTGCAACCGGAATTGTTAAATTTAACCAGTACATAGCTTCTCACCCCGACCAAAAAACAATCAATGGCGAATTTGCTTTCGAAATGTACGACACTTTCGGCTTCCCCATCGATCTTACACAACTCATGAGCCGTGAGTTGGGCTGGGATGTCGACATGGAAAACTTCAGTATAAAACTTGAGGAACAGAAAAACCGCTCCCGTCGTGATGCCACGGTTTCGACTGACGACTGGCACGAACTCGTAGCTTCCGAAAATACTGAATTCCTTGCCTATGATACCACCGAGGCTGATATTAAAATAACCCGTTACCGAAAAATCACTGCTAAAGGCAAGGATGTTTTCCAACTTGTTTTCGACCGCACACCTTTTTACGCTGAAAGCGGCGGACAAACCGGCGATACAGGCACCCTTTCATCAGCCAACGAAATACTGCAGGTGATCGATACCCGTAAAGAGAACAACCTGATCGTTCATTTGGTCGAAAACCTGCCTGAAAATCCTGAGGCAATTTTCAGGGCGACTGTAAATTCCGAAAGAAGGACTGCAACAGCCAATAACCATTCGGCAACACACCTTTTGCATTACTCACTGCGAAAAGTGCTTGGGACCCATGTGGAACAAAAAGGATCATTTGTTGGTCCGGATTATCTGCGTTTCGACTTTTCACATTTCCAGAAAGTCACTGAAGATGAATTGCTTGCCATCGAAAAAATGACAAACAAACTGGTCCGTGAAAATGCCGGGCTCGACGAACATCGCTCCGTTAGCATGGAACAAGCCGTAACAATGGGTGCATTGGCATTTTTTGGTGAAAAATACGGCGATAAAGTACGGGTTATAAAGTATGGCAACTCTGTTGAACTATGCGGTGGAACGCATGTTAGCGCAACCGGCCAGATTGGTTTGGTTAAAGTGGTAAGCGAAGGAGCCATTGCTTCAGGTATACGACGTATCGAGGCCATCACTGCTGCCAGGGCTGAGGAATATGTTTACGAGCAGGAAAAAGTAATTGCCGATTTAAAACAGCTTGTTAAAAACCCAACCGAACCATTAAAAGCCATTCAGCAACTATTGGATCAGAATGCTGAAATGCGTAAATCGATAGAAGCGCTGAATCGCGAAAACGCTCTCAAACTGAAGGATGAACTCTTAACAAAAGTCAGCCTGATTAACGGGATCAATTTCCTCTCTATACGCATACAGGCCGATGCTGCTTCAGCCAAGGAGATAGCCTTTGGAATGCGCAGCGTTGTTGAAAATCTGTTTCTGGTGTTAGGTTCCGAAAATGATGGGAAAGCAACACTCTCAGTTCTGGTTTCTGACGAATTGGTAGCCAGCAGAGGCATGAACGCAGGCAATATCGTCAGGGAGCTTTCAAAAGCTATACAGGGCGGAGGCGGCGGACAACCCGGATTTGCTACTGCCGGCGGCAAAAACCCGCTGGGTCTTGATGAAGCATTGAAACAGGCTCAGAATTTTATTGTATAGCAGTATCAGGCTGTTATAAGGACAGAAAATAGCCTCCTTTATAAAAATTAATTTAACCTACCCCTTCTCTTTGATGAAAAGAGCGGGGGTAGATTGTAATCAGGCAAAGTTCATTTTGGGTTCAAAAGCATTTCATTAGCATTATCAAAACAAATCAGATAAAAGTAAACATTCATATATTATTCATTATCTATCACTTACAAGTAATTGTAAAATTATTTTAAAATCTTTACATGATATCCCAAGCATTTCAATAATTTTATGAAATCAAATCTAAAAGCATGAACGACATCAGGAAAGAGCCGCTGAATACGATGGGGCAAAATTTTATACCGGCTCAGTACATACCACAAGGCAAGGACGAATACTACCTTCGCTATCAGCAAAACCCTGATAGCAGCAGGTACCGGCATCTCAATGCACACGAAATTGAAGTATTGGTGAGGAACCGCAACACCTGCGACGACTGGAACAACCTAATGGTTTCAGAAGCCTTCAATCCGGAACTCGTAAAAAACTGCAAATTCTTCGGACTGGTGCGTATCGGCAAACTTGAATCTTTTTTCCTGGAGTTCAACGATCTGCGGATGCCGGTTGGCCTGTATAACAGCATTATTATTAATTGCGATTTTGGCGACAATGTAGTAGTCGATAATGTAAATTATATGGCATACTATATCATTGGCAACGAAGTGATTATTACCAACGTTAATGAAATGTCGACCACCAGCCATGCCAAATTCGGGAACGGAATCCTTACCGAAGGGGAACCCGAAGAAATCAGGATATGGATGGAGATTTGTAACGAAAATGGCGGTCGCGCCGTGATACCGTTTGAGGGTATGCTGGCCGGGGATGCATGGTTGTGGAGCCGCGACAGGCAGAACCTCGATCTGCAGCGCCGGTACCGCGAAATGACAGAGAAAAAATTCGACAATCAACGTGGGTATTACGGAACCATCGGCGATCGCACAGTAATAAAAAATTGCAGCATCATCAAAGATGTGAAAGCCGGATCCGATGCATACCTCAAAGGAGCCAACAAACTTAAAAATCTTACTATCAATTCGGACTCTGAAGCAATCACTCAGATCGGGGAAGGGTGCGAACTTGTGAACGGGATTATAGGAAAAGGCTGCCGGATTTTTTACGGTGTAAAAGCAGTACGTTTTATGCTGGGATCCAATTCACAGTTGAAATACGGTGCACGGCTTATCAATTCGTTTTTAGGCGACAACGCTACTATTTCGTGTTGCGAAGTATTAAACTCACTTATTTTCCCTGCTCACGAACAACACCACAACAACTCGTTTCTTATTGCAGCCACTGTTGAAGGGCAAAGCAATATTGCAGCCGGTGCAACCATAGGTTCAAACCATAACAGCCGCGGTGCCGATGGCGAAATACTGGCCGGCAGAGGTTTCTGGCCGGCACTTTGTACCAGCCTCAAACACAATTCGCGCTTTGCACCTTTTACTATTTTAACCAAAGCCGATTACCCTAACGAACTGGATATCCCATTTCCATTCTCACTGGTTAGCAACGACGTTTCGAATAACGAATTACAGATTATGCCGGCCTACTGGCTGATGTATAATCAATTTGCACTTGAACGCAACGCATGGAAATATGAAACACGCGATAAGCGATCAGAAAAAACACAATTCCTCGAACCACATTACCTTGCTCCCGATACTATTAATTCCATTTTTGAGTCATTGAGCCTACTCGAAATGCTTGCCGGCAAGCATTTCTGCGGAAAGAATTTTCCTGATAAGATTTTAACTGATGCCGAGTACAGGGAGTATGGGAAAAGCTACCTGACACACAAAACCGATAAACCTGCTTCGCTTACCATAAACAAACATTCGTTCGAGAACAGCAACAGGCATGTCAAACTCCTTAAACCTTCAGAATCCTACCTCACCTACCGCGATTTTATAACATATTATTCGTTAGACCTGATTGTTGATTACTGCAAATCGAACCCCGCAATTAAAAACTCCGACCTGCTCGAACTGATTTCGAAACCAGTCGTGAGGAAGAATTTTGATAATGTGGGTGGACAACTTATTCCGTCAATTGAGCTCAAGTTGTTGAAAGAAAAAATCGTTTCGTACGAAACTATCAGCTGGCAGCAGGTTCATGAGTTTTTTGTTGCACAAGGCATAGAGTACTCCAGCCACAAACTTAGCCATGCTATTGCTTCGCTGCAGGAACTAAATAGCAATCAGGCTTTTGATAAAAAATCTCTTCTCGAAATGTTTACCTGGTATCTGAACTTCCGCAAGCAGTTGCAGGCTCAGATCAGGCACTCCCGCCAAAAGGATTACGAAAATCCTTTCAGGCAGATGCTGTATGCTGATGTAAAAGAAATGGAAGCTGTTATTGGAAAACTCGACAAAACACCTTTTATCGTTCAGCAGCAGGAAAAGCTAAAGAAGGATTTGGTTTTTATACAAGAACTAATTAAAAAAACGGAGCTCGGGGAATAATTATCAACCAATATCACTGACATAATGTGTGCAGAAAATCATCTCATAATTCATATGAGGATTTTCTGCATTCTTTTTTAGATGCTTATTTGGCAGCTGATGATTTTTTTCTTGCCCTGCTAATCAGCAATATGATGGATGTAAGCCAGCCAATCGGATAAGGAAGAATAAGCAGACCCCACCACCACGACAGATCCGATTTACCGCCAAATCCCCCGAGCGATGATAAATAGAACAGCAAAATCACGCCCACAATGATTGCTGCCGTAAGTATCATAAAATATTTCCAGTGCCGGTCGCGTGTCAGATAAGTTGATAAGGCCAGAAGTACGCTGCCTGCTACTATAAGCACTGAACCTTCAAGAGGATCAATCGCTCCGATTATCAGTGCTACAACGCCAATGATATAAATAATGCGGGTCCATTTCGTTTTTTCTTTCATTTGACTAATGTTAAGAATGGTTGGTGATTCAAAAATACAACTTTCGGATTATGAAAGCAACAAGCATCCTTCCGTTTTATGTTCAGGCTACTCTTTCTATTAAAATATTTGGTTCTACCACGAATTGAATGGAATTTCTATCGGAAGGCGAGAAGACCGAAGTCGGAAGACGGAAGAACATGATGATTTGAGATGTAATTCTACTGATGAGAAGCGATTTGAAGAAAAGTAATCGACCAGAAAAGCACCACTTTCATAGGATAAAAGAAGTTGTCAGGAGAACTTTTGACTTCCGTCTTCGGACTTCCGACATTTTTAATTTACCCACTAAACTGGCAGTAGAACCAAATATTTCAACAGGTATTTTTGTTCAGAATACCCTAAAACAATATCTTTAACAAAATTTTCCTAAATTCTTATGCCATGAACAGTCCCAGGCCAGTCCTCCAAATTATGAGAAACACAAAGGTATTCCTGTTAAACCTATGTCTGCTGACAGCTGCTTATCCGGTTTTTGCGCAATCAAAAATTGACCCCAAAGAGATAAAAGATAAAATGCAGTGGTTTGCCGATGCCAAACTGGGTATTTTTATCCATGCCGGTATATATTCTGTTGACGGAATCGATGAGTCATGGAGTTTTCATAACAAAAAAATCAGTCACAGTGATTACATGGAACAGCTCAACGGCTTTACGCTGAAAAATTACAATCCTGCCGCCTGGGCCGATCTCATCCAGGAAAGTGGCGCCAGGTATGCTGTTATCACTACAAAGCACCACGATGGGGTTGCCATGTATGACACCAAAATGAATGACCTGAGCATTGTTAAAGCCACGCCTGCCAAACAGGATATGATAAAGCCGTTTTTTGAAGAGCTGCGGAAACGCAATATCAAATGCGGCGCTTATTTTTCACTTATCGACTGGTCATACCCCGATTATCCGGGATTTCTGAACGATAGTTCAAGGTATAAAGCCGAGAACGACTATGAGCGCTGGAACCGTTTCAGGCAGTTCTTCCAGGGGCAGATAAAAGAAGTCAGTTCCATGTTCAATCCCGACCTGTGGTGGTTTGATGGCGACTGGGAACACAGTGCCGAGCAATGGGAGTCAGAAAAAGTGCGTAATATCATTTTATCCCGCAACCCTGAAGCTGTGATCAACGGTCGCTTGCAGGGATATGGTGATTACGATACTCCCGAACAGAATTTCCCTGTCACACGCCCGAAATTCAGCTGGTGGGAGTTGTGTATGACAACCAACGACAATTGGGGATTTCACCACGACAACAACTGGAAAACTCCTTACGAGATCATCAGCATTTTTGTTGATGTGGTTTCGAACGGAGGAAACCTGCTACTCGATATGGGGCCGAAGGAAGACGGAAGCATTCCGGCAGAACAGATTAATGTGTTGAAAGAACTTGGTGCCTGGAATAAAAAGCACGCTGAAGCTGTTTTTAATACCATAGGCGGGATTCCGCAGGGACATTTTTACGGACCCACCACCCTATCGAAAGATTCGACCGTACTATACCTCTTTTTGCAGGGACAATCGAGCGGACAGCTGATGCTGAAAGGTCTTGTAAATAAAATTGAAGAAATAACGGTTGTAGGCAACGGAACTAAACTCACACATAAAGTTATAGGTAAAATTTCCTGGAGCCCGGTTCCGGGCCTGGTGTATATTGATGTCCCGGCTAATGTGCTGGATAAGTATATAACAGTTCTGAAACTTAAACTTGACAAACCGGTGAAACTCTATCGCGGACAGGGTGGTTTTAATTAAAAAACTGCCATCGAAAGCAGCGCCCTTATCTATATATGTTTTTTTTCTATTGAATGTTGAGTGAATCATGCAACTACTGAATTTGTATGGCCCAAGGTTTCCAGAATCTTATTCCTGTTTTTCGTTTTTAAAAACATCCATTTAAACACGGGTACCAGGAACCAATTTCATATTATTACATATCCATGTCTTTGGTACATACTTCTTACAATACTTGTCCGATTAAAGTGAAATACACTGTTGATCTGCTTAAAATCAATGCTTGAAAACCCTACAACTCCACAAGCGTTTTCAGGACTTTAATAATTAAATTTCTACTTTATATTTACTTTATAATTACAATAATTTAAAGTCAGATAAGCCAATCTTACTGCTTACCATATAATTAACCACTCTATTATATTGAATATCAATA
>CAIJPI010000309.1 GCA_903822525.1 uncultured Bacteroidales bacterium
CCTCCGCAAGGCACCTATATTGGTGATATACAGCTTGGCAGTTTTCAGAAGGTTGCTATGCCGGATAAAAATAAATTGGCTGAATATACTCGTAAATGTATTGATAATACCTTTAAAAGTATGAGTACAGAAGGAGATACGATCAATCCCATGCCAGCGTTGCCCGGTTTGCGTAATTCCCCGATAAAATATATAGTGTACATTACCAAAGAGAACCGAACGTATGACGAAATTTTCGGGCAATTAAAAAATGCAGCTGGCGACAGTTCACTGGCACGTTATGGTGTTAATAATGAATACACCCTTTCTGATTCATTACAGAGCAGGTTTAAAAATTTACGCATCAGCCCGAATCATCACAAAATAGCCAAACAATTTTCATTTTCCGATAATTTCTATTGCGACAGCGACGCATCCATACACGGGCATCATTGGATGATGGGTGTTATTCCAAACGAATGGGTTGAAGTAAACTCAAGTGTGAATAAAACTGCCAGGTACTTTTCAAAAGCTCCCGGACAAAGGTATCCGGGTTCAACCGGCAGCATGGACCCTGAAGATTATGCTGAAATCGGAGGGCTTTGGGAAGCGCTGGAAAGGCAAAAAAAGTCGTTTTATAATTTTGGCGAAGCCAACGAAACAGCCCATGTGCGCGAAGAATGGTATGATACACTTACCGGTGCCGGGCATGGTGTAATGGTTCCAATGCAGAAAGCTCTATTTTCAAGGACCAGTCATAATTATGCCGGATTCAACAGTAATATTCCTGACCAATACAGGGTGGAGCAGTTTGAGAAAGAATTTACCGGGAAATGGATAACAGGAAATGAAGAAATGCCATCTTTGATTACAATGCAGGTCCCAAATGATCACGGTGACGATATAAGGCCTTCGGACGGCTATATGTACAATCAATCCTTTATGGTTGATAACGATCTGGCAGTCGGCCGTATCTTACAGTTTCTCTCAAACACCCCATACTGGAAAAACATGCTGGTAATTATTACCGAAGATGATCCTCAGGGTGGTGTTGATCATATTGATGCGCATCGTTCAGTGCTGATGATGGCCGGGCCCTACGTTAAAAAAGGATATGTTTCGCATACACATGCCAATTTTGGTTCGATCCTGAAATCAATTTATAATATTCTTAATATACCGTATGTCAATCAGTTTGATGCCACTGCATCTTTGCTTCAGGACTTTTTCACAACAACTCCTGACTTTACACCTTATTCAGTTGAATTAAATGATCAGAGGGTATTTGATGCAGAAAAAGCGATGAAGAAATACAACCGGACCATCGATTGGCGCAAGATAGAGCAGGGCACCGAGATAGATAATGAGGATCTGGAGCGAATAAAGCATTACACAAAATAGTTAACTGATTTTGGCAAAGCAGGATTTCGTTTTTGAAGGAGCTGACAGCTGATCAATAACATACCGCGAAATGAACATACTTACTCAGGAAACCCTAATATCTGTTTTAACGCGATGAAGGTGTCGAACATTTTATACATTATAGCAGCCGCAATGTTTTCGTTGTGGGCAGGAACAGTAGTTGGCCAGAATAATGATTCAGTTCCGGTTAATGATTCAATCCTGCCTCATATACTTTCAGAAGTAGTGATAACTGCTAACAGGTCTGCATCCCGTCGTTTCACTACAGCCGAAGCCATCGAAGTGCTTAAAAGCAAAGCTATTAATCAAAATCAACTTCGCTCAGCGCCTGAAGCCCTTTCGAACACACCTGGTGTTTTCGTTCAAAAAACCAATCATGGTGGAGGTTCTCCTTTTGTTCGTGGATTAACCGGAAATCAAACTTTGCAAATGATCGACGGCATCAGGCTCAACAATGCAACGTATCGTTTTGGCCCGAACCAGTATTTTAACACTCTCGATGTTCTCAGCCTCGAAAGTATTGAAGTTCTTCGGGGAAGCGGTTCTGTTCAATATGGTTCCGATGCATTGGGCGGTACCATTCAGGCTTTTAGCAAAGATGTTGCATTTAACGAAAGTCGCAAATGGGGGAGCAGTATGCTTACTCGTTTTTTCACACAAAAAATGGAACAAACTATTCGTGCTGATGTAAATTACAGAAGTACGAAAGCTGCTTTCAGGGGTGGGATAAGCTTGCGGAATTTTGGAAATTTAATGGGTGGCGACACCACAGGAATACAATCACCAAGCAGCTACCACGAGTTGGATTTTGATGTTAAAGGGAAAATCAGGCTTTCGTCTTCATCCGTTTTGACATTGGCATATCAGAATGTACATCAGGAAGATGTTGATGTTTACCACAAAGTTGAACTCGAAAACTATGCAGTAAATAAAATGGATCCTCAAAACCGAAGACTGGCGTACCTTCGTTTAAATCAAAATCTGGATGCCGGAGTTTTTAAAACATTGACAATAACTGCATCCTTGCAAAATACCGAAGAGGGGCGGGAAAGCCGTAAAAACGGATCCAGTGCCCTGCGTTATGAAAATGATAAGGTACGAACATTAGCTTTTTCAACTGAAGTATTTACTCAAAGCAGGGATATTTGGTCAGCTAATAGTGGAATAGAAGTATATAACGATATGGTAAACAGCACCCGAACGGATACCGATTTATCTTCCGGCGCTGCGGTTCAAAAGCGAGGGTTATATCCTGACGGTTCAACTATGAGCAGTATAGCAGCATTTACACTTCATACGTTCGGTTTGCCAAAATGGATTTTCACAGCAGGGGCCAGGTTTAATACATTTGTGATACATGTTGAAGATGAAACACTCGGTAAAACGACGCTCAATCCTTCGGCATTGGTTGGTAATGCATCAGTTATGCGGAAACTCACTTCAGCCTCTAATGTTTTTGTTTCGGCAAATACCGGTTTCAGGGCACCCAATATTGATGATCTGGGTACGCTTGGTATTGTTGATTTCAGGTACGAAACACCTAATTATAATCTTAAGCCGGAAAAATCGTTTCAATACCAACTGGGTTATAAATATCAGGGTAAAAAATTGAAGGGCGAAATATACCTGTATCGTAACGAATTATATAATCTTATCGTACGCAACAAGGTAGCAGGCGACAGCCTTGATGGCTACCCGGTTTACCAGAAGGAAAATGTGGAACGGGCATATATTCAAGGTGTTGAAACATCATTTGATTATATGCTATCGCCATCATTATCATTTTCCGGAAACCTGACCTATACGTATGGACAGAATCTTACCAAAAATGAACCTGTCAGGCGTATTCCGCCACTTTTCGGACGTGTTGTTTTTGAATACAGGCATTCGAACTTGTGGGCTAATATAGAGTGGCTTGCAGCCGCAAAACAGGACCGGTTGGCGCAAGGGGATAAGGACGATAACCGGATACCAAAAGGCGGTACCCCGGGATGGAATATCTTCAATATCAATACGGGTTATACCTGGCATTTCATAAGTTTCGATTTACGCTTGCAGAATTTGCTGAATAAGGATTACAGGTATCATGGTTCCGGAGTGAATGGATATGGCCGGTCGGCTTCCTTATCCCTACATGTCAGGTTATAATTCTTACTTTAAAATATTCAGTTTTTCCAGTATAGCCAGGCAATATGTAATGCGTTAGAATGCTAAAACAGTTTTTCATGCTACTGAAAACTGAATGGTCACTTATAAGTTTTAAGACTTTGCTTATTGAGTCTTGAGCTTTGACTTCAGCAGAAGGGTTTTGTCAGCATCACTGATTCCTTCCTTATAATCATAGAGCGGTTTTTCCCAGGCACCATACATGGGATTTGGCAGAATGATGAACTTCTGCCCGAAAAGCTCCTGGTTTTTCTGGACAGCATCTTTTGCTTTATCCGCATTTCTATCCTCAAATATTTCGGAGAAATCATTAAGGTTGTCGCCGATCAGTAAAATAATGGAATGGTTTTCGGCTACTTTGGCTCTACGACCGGTTTTGGAACTGGTATTTCCCGAGCTATAGGATAAATCGGATTTTGTAAGCAAATGATCTTCAGTAGCATATGGGAAACCTTCCTCCCGGAGGTTTTTCAGAGTAACCGTGCGTTCATTGTCATCGCGGTTGGTAATATAAAATATATCAACTTTCATTTCCTTGCTATAATTGGCAAATTCAAGCGCACCCGGAAGTGCTTTTGCACTTGCTTTTTTGGTCCAGTCGTACCATCCGCTCAGATTATCGTCATTTTTGATCAATGTAGCTTCAAAAGGACTGTTGTTCAGCATAGTTTCATCGATATCAACAACCACTGCAAGCGGCTTACCTGTTTTGTTTGCTGATACAGCCTCATCCAGCCGCTGGCGGGCAATATTAAAACCCTGATAATAAAGGGCAGTCATTTCGGCCGATTGCTGATACCATGAAACACTCATGAGGAGTTTATCCCGATCGGAGCTGCCTGAAACCTGTGCATTCAGTGTTGATATACACAATGCCATTGCTAATGTCAGAAAAGAGGGTGCTTTTTGTTTTAGATTCATATTTCAGTTGTATACGCTAATTGAGATGTTTCAATGGATAAATGAAAAGGATTATAAGGGGCCATACTCCGGATTCAGGGTTTATCACCCAGTGCCAGCCTTTCATTAATCAGAATTATCAGTTCTTCAATTTCAGCCAGGCTGTCGATAACATAATCAGCACCTGCATCAAAGTAATCTGCCCTTATTTTTTGTTGAAATTGAGCAAGTTCTGTGATTTCTAACAAATTAATTTCATTTAATGTAAGTCCCATTTCGTTGCTTGAATTTACAACGCCTACGCTCCACATGCCGGCATTTATGCCTTCTTTAATATCCGAAATGGTATCTCCGATTTTTACAAGAGCCTGCATAGGATAAATACCTAGGTTTTCAGCATTTTTGAAGGCCATCCAGGGCGCAGGACGGCCGGCAGGCACATCTGTTGCGCATACAACTGAATCGGCTATATAGCCTTGTTTTGCGGCAGCTGCAGTCAGTAACTCCATCATTTCGTTGTTGTAGCCTGTGGTAGAGCCGATTTTCATATCCATTGCCCGTATCACTTTCAGTGCTTCAGGTAGTTCGGGTATGATTGCTGAATGTTTTTCAATAACCGATAATTGAAGCGGAATGAAATTAGTAAACATTTCCTCAATATCATCTTCATTGCAGGGACGTTCATGTTTTTTTATCCATTCCTGCACAATCCGGGGATATTGCGTTATTATCCTTATATGGTCGCGTTTATGCATTCCCATAGGGCCACGAGCTTCTTCCATTGTTATTTCAATGCCTTTTTGTCTGAATACCTCTATAAATACGCCTGTAGGTGCAAAGCAGCCAAAGTCAACAGTGGTACCAGCCCAATCGAAGATCACAGCTTTTAGTTTACCGGTATAGTTTGATTTAGTTAAATTGTTCATATCATTTATTTGTATAATTTTCAGTTAGTTCGATGTTTAATTCGTGCAGAACGGCTTCCGTTGCATCAACAAGGTTTTGAATGTCGACAGGGTAAAGCTGACCGATGTTCCCAATCCTGAAACAATCAACTTTACTGAGTTTACCCGGATATATCACGTATCCTTTTTCATTGAGTTTGGAGTAAAAAACCTCAAATGAGAAGTCAGGATGCGCTGGGTACAGAAACGAAGTAATAATATAGCTTCTCACTTCCTTGTCAAGATATAACTCAAAGCCTAATTCCTTCATTCCTCCAACCAGTAGTGAATTATTTTGAGCGTACCGCCGGGCTCTTCCGCTAATACTTCCTTCATTTTCGAGTTCTTTGAGTGCTTGATTAAAAGCAAGTAATGACTGAACAGGTGGAGTAAAGCGAAACTGACCGTTCGAATTTAGTCCTGCCCATTGATCGTAAAGATCGAGGCTCAGCGAACGGGAATGTCCTTTGCATTTTTCAAGTTCTGTGTATTTTGCCAGCACAAAACTAAAACCTGGAATACCTTCGATACATTTATTGGAAGAGGAGATTAAATAGCCGATGTTTAACGTTTCGAGGTTAATATCGTATGCGCCAAAAGTACTCATTGCGTCAACAATGAACGCTTTGTTGTAGGTGGCTGCAATTTTGCCTATTTCGGCTATCGGATTCAACAGTCCGGTAGTAGTTTCACCATGTATAACAGCTATATGCGTTATTTGAGGGTTATCCTCAATTATGGTCTCAATCTCATTCAGATTGGGCAACTGATCTTCGTGGTAAACCAGTTCAATAAGTGGAATTGAATGTATGTTGGCCATTTGGCTTATCCTGCGGCCATACGCCCCGTTAACGATATTAAGCAGCATTCCATTGGCAGGGATGGCTGATGATATCACGGATTCGATACCGAACGTTCCACTTCCCTGTATGATAACTGTTTCGTAAGCTGGTGATTGTACGTGAGCCAATTCAAGCAATTTTTGCCTTATCTGTTGCACCAGAGTAATAAAAGCTGAATCGCGCGAACCCAGGTCAGAAAGGGTTGCTTCTTTAACGCTTTTGGCAGTGGTTAATGGTCCCGGCGTAAAAAGTAATTTGTCTTTTGATTTCTGTAAATCAGATGTTGTCATTGGTATGAATGTTAAGTAGTTACTGTATTGATTTCGCTATTTGTAATAAGTTGGATTCTCGCTGAATGATCCCGTAACCTGAATTTGAAATACCATAATGAGATTATGATCAGCAAACTGCCGGTCATAGCCAGGCTATATGAGGTTGTTATAAGGAAATTAAACCAACTGATTCCTTTGGCATTAAAATGCTTAAAAAGTAATGTGCCGACACTTCCCAGATACCCAAATGAATCAGCTATATAAATGAAAAATCCGGCATTGGCTGCAGATCCAAAAGCTGCAATCATACGATCGAAAAGCAGGCAGTTAAAAGGCAGATAGCCCAGGTATGTGCCTAAGCCTAATAATATCATCCAGATCATAGGGCTGATTAACCCTATTTTCAGGGCAAAGGTGCTAAGCCCGATCAGGATAAAACCGGATAGGATGATATAGTTGTTAATACGCAATGCCTTTCGGTTGTCGCTGATCAGCATCAGAGACCCCATTACCATAAAAACGATCAACGCTATAGGTAACTCTGACCAGGTAAAGATCATTGAATTGCCGGTTACCCCTATGGATTTCCAGATTTCGGCAGCAAAATTGTCGCGCAAATCCCTGTAAATGGTCAGCAGCATATAAGCAATAGTCAGCACCACCAAGCCGGGAGCAAACTCCCTGAAAATTTTTTTTCGCTGCTGCTTGTTCATAGGAATGCGCTTGGTGCGAAGTAACTCGTCCTCAGGCGTTTGCTCGGGTATTTTATCAAGCAACCACACAAGGATAACTAATGGGATAAAGAAAACCATTCCGGTAACCCAGGGCATCTGAAAATCAGTTAAATGAAAAGTATTCATAAGGATTTTGCCGGTGCTTTTTACAAATCCTGATGAAACGATAAAACTTATACTGAGTATAGTGCCGAGAATTTCAGTTGTTCTTCTTCCTTCGAGGTATGCGAATACCAATCCCCAAATCATTCCGAGAGGGAGCCCGTTGAAAAATAAAAGCAATAGGTTATAGGGGGCAGGTATTATACTGAAAAGTATCAATGCCCCTTCAGCCAAACCGGTAAGAATAATAATGGAAATGGCACGCGATGAACGTCCCATTTCCGAAATAACTTTAATTCCAATAAATTTAGAAAGTGCATATCCGATAACTTGTGATATAATTAAGATTGCTTTATAATCCATTCCTCCCCATGACAATCCGTCGAAACCGGCTACTGTAAATGGTTTCCTTATGCCATACATACAGGCATACGTTAGGAAAGCAATTAAACTGATATAGATAGTTTGTAATATGCTGTTCCTGCGCGTTAACCAAATGGTTATAGGGTGGGGTTGGGGCATTTTGAGGTATTAGATTTTTTTTTTAGAGAGTGTTAGCTCAACTCTTGTTAAGTTAAAATTCTTGTTTTTCAAATGTTCAATTTCCCTCACCTCCAACATTCCACCTCCCACCTCCCACATTCCACATCCCACCTCCCACATCCCACATTACTTATGCTGATCTTCCAACCTCCAACGGTCCTGTTCCTTGCTTTCGCGTTTCATATCCTGTGGGTCATCCATATCAGGTCCTTTTTTCAGCTGTTTCCAGTCGAATTTTTCATCAAAAGGATCCAGTGCCTTTTGCGGATCAAAAATGCGTACATCTGATGGCAGCGCTGAATACGGAGTAAAATCCGGCTTATCGGTAAACATATCGGCAAAGTCGGTAGCTGACGCATCATATTGATTCAGGTATGGGATTCCGAGAATATTCCAGTATGTTTTGAAGATGCTTCCAAAACTTGAATGGACATGGCCTACGTAGTTTTTCTTGATATAAGGTGATATTGCCATCAGCACGCTTCTATGAGCGTCAACATGGTCAACACCTCCCTGTGCGTCGTCCTCGGTAATTACTATAAGCATGTTTTTCCAATATGGTGTGTGAGAAAGGAATTCGACTATACGTCCAACAGCCAGGTCATTATCGGCTTCGTAACTTTCGCGGAAAGGATATCCCGCTTCAGGTCTGTCATCAGCACCATGGTCGTTAGGCAGTATTACAGTAAGCATCTGAGGCATGGTATCTTTCCCATTTACCCATTTCTCGTTGAATTCTTTCTGAAATACATCAACCCTGAACTGATCGGGAATAGCTGTGTTATATGTTGGGTACTGATAGGACGACCTACTCCAAAGTGAAGCTGGCAAAGGGAAGTTTCCAACTTGTTTTATGCCGCCGTATTTATAGGTATCCTGGTAGTCAGCAGGTTCGAACATTACACCAAACCCGAAATTGAAGTAGGATATATTGTGCCTGAACATGTGGTCCCACATGGATCCGGATTCGTTATAATCTTCAGGATAAATAGCGCCGGCTGATCCATTCAGACCCAGGTTTCCCGGTGCATTTGATTCTTCACGGTAATCACGGTTACCTCCATAATTTGCGGCAGTTGTTGCCTCGACCCATTCATTCGGATATGTGTTTACCAGCCAGCGGTGGCCGTCAGCCGAAACATCTGAATCCACGTAAAAATTATCACTAATGGCGAATTCCTCTGAAAGTCGGAGGTGATTGGGCATTACCGTTGCATCATTAACATTTGCATTTTTCAGATTATTTTCGAAAGAGGCATGAGTTCCGTACCGCGCAAGGGTGGAATCGCTGTTTGCATTTCGTTTCTGACCGAAGATCTCATCAAATGTCCTATTCTCTTTCGAAATAAATACGATATGTTTTATGGGAGATTCTTTTTGTCCGGGGTATAAGGGAACTGGATTTTCTTTCCGCCAATCGAACTTCGCTGCGTTTACTGTTTCTGTTTCAAAATTATTTGCTAAAACCTGTTCCGAGAATTTCTGAAGTTGACCTTCTTCAGGAATATCGATAATTTCGACTGTGCCTTTCATCAGGCTGCCAATATAACTGCCATCCGGTCCAATGGTAAATGAGCTACCTCCGTTTGGTCCGCTGCCATAGCCTTTTGCATTGGATACAACCAGTTTTTTACCGTCAGGGGTAACTTTTAACTTAGCCGGAAACCAGCCTGTTGGAATATGGCCCAGTACCTTAAGCGATTCCACATCAATAACTCCTATTGCATTTATACCTGATTCAGCTACGTAAACCCTTTTTTCGTCAGGTGAAACTGCCAGTCCAAAAGGAATGATTCCCCTGAGAGCAGCAAGTTTTGGTTCGATTGAAAGTTTGATATTTGTTACCAGTTTTTGATTCCGGCTATCGAGAACGGTGATATTATCATTGGTGCCATTGCTGATGAAAATGTAATTTCCGGCGGCAACTATCGAATTGGGACTTGAGCCGCCAACAGCAGGGAAACCTTCTACCATTTGCCCAACGAGCGTTCCTGTTTTAATTTTAGAAATGGTTACCGGCAATTCAGGCGTGTTTACATCCACTGCCCATACCGAAAATGATTTATCTGAATTCACAGCTCCCAATCCCGGTATTTGCAAGGTGTCATTCGAAAGACCAGTTTCCGATTCTTTTGAGTTGTATGCGTATGCAGGGAAATCAAGAGTTGCTTTCTTCCACTCACCTTTTTTCTTGCGTTTAATATAACCGTATTCATACATACCAACATTGGCTACATATACTGTTTTATCATCCTTCGAAAGTGCAATGCCAAATGGGTATCTTCCAACCGGTAGGTTTGACACAACTTCTTTTTTCTGCAAATCAATTACTATAAGTCTGAAACCGATTTGATCAACAGCATATAAGTACTTACCATCACGGCTCATAATCATGTCGCCAATATAGCCATGCCTGTAATCGTTACTGTTATCGTTTGAGCTACAGTTGATGCTGCCTTTTCCTTCGCCCGTTGCAATATCGAAAATGTATATTTTATTTGCCTGTCCTCCGGCTACATACACCAGTTTATTGTCGGGCGAAATAGCTAAGCCCATAAATACTGATTCCAGAACGCCTTTGTCACCGGCCGCTGAAGGTGGAACCTGCTGTATGTCAGGATGTCCTGAGTTGAGATTTCGCAAAATGCTTATCGAAATAGGGTTTGTGCCTGAGTTTGCCGTTATAGCTATATTCCCGTCCTTGCTCAATGCCAGCCCATAGGGGTGGGGTGCCACTGTAAAGCACTTTCCTGCAGGTGAAATCAATCGGCCATTTGGAATTACGGATATCCCTTCTTTTACAATCTGGGTATACCTGCTACCTGCCGGCGCTGATATTACATATCCGGGCTGCTGAGCTTTAACGATATTAGATAATAAAAGAAATATAAATATAGGGATGATATTTTTTGCTATTATTCCTGGTTTGGGGCTATTCATTTTCCTGAATTTAACAGTTCGGTTATGGATTTTTATTTATTTATTTGGCTTTTCTGAACCAAAAACAGTGAAATAATAATTTGGTGAAGCTACGTGTAAAATATTAAATTAGGATTAAGCATGTTTTAAATTTGAGGTTTTTATCAACTCAACCGAAAACCACACAGTTGTCACTTAACTGTTGTGGCAAATTTCTCAAAGGCTGAATATAAGATAGATAGAGCTTTTTGTAGGTCTTCCCGGCTAATAGTGAGTGCCGGCGACAGCTGCAGTACATTGCCATTTGAAATTTTAAAACTCAGCCCATTGCGCATACACTCGTACATAATTTTTTCAGCTTCGGAGTTTGCCTTTTCTTTCGTATTCCGATTTTTGACGAGTTCTATTCCCCATAATAATCCAATTCCACGCACGTCACCAATTAATGGGAACCTTTCTTTAAGCTCATTCAGTTCTGATTTCATCCAACTTTCGTGGGCAGCAATCTGGGATAAAAGATTTTCATTTTCTATAAAAGAGATGGTTGCCAAAGCAGCCGCACTCCCAACAGGATTTTTCTCATGCGTATAGTGGCCAAGCGAAACTTCGGCAGCAATATTGTAGCTGTCGCGGGCAACAATACCTGCAAATGGAATAATCCCTCCACCTAAGCCTTTTCCCAGGCATAAGATATCCGGTTCGATTCCGAAATGTTCGAATGCAAACATACTTCCTGTTCGTCCCAGTGCTATGGGTATTTCGTCCAGTACAAGCAAGACCCCATGTTTTGTGCAAATCTCACGTACTCTTTGCCAATAGGCTTTAGTTGGAATCTGCACATCTGTATTTCGTATGGTTTCGGCCAGAAACACACCAATATCTCCTTCTTTTTCGATTGCATGTTCCAGATAGTCAGCATATTTTAGCTGTCCGGCTTCTGAATCACCGAATACGCTTCTATAAATGGTTGGGGCTGGTATATGGAATACTCCGGGCATCAGAGGACCCATGTGCTTTTTAAAAACAGCTTCGCCCCCGGCCGAAATGGCGTCGAGTGAGGCCCCGTGAAAGGAATCAACCAGCGATACCAGTTTATGTTTCCCGGTAACCACACGAGCTAGTTTTAAAGCCATGCCAACGGCCGAAGTGCCACCTGGCGCAAACAGACTTCTGTTGAGATCGCCGGGTAAAAGGCTGGCAAGTTTTTTAGCCAGTTCAACTGCCGGTATATTGGTATACCTGCGTGGCGAAAAGGACAGGTGATTCATTTGTTCAATAAGCTCACGGAGTACAAAATCATTTCCATATCCCAGCTGATGCACATTATTCCCATGAAAATCAAGCAAATGCCTTCCCGAAAGAGTTCTTATGCTGCTTCCCTTGCTATGGTCCAATACATCGAGGCAAGGGGTCGACATGGACTGGTGAAGGAAATACCGGGAATCATCTTCAAGAATCTGCCTGGTTTTTGGATCTGTAATTTGTTCATCCCATTTACGACGTTCATCTGAGAAGTTAATATCTCCTTCAGTAACTAGATTTGAATTATCCATTGTTCGAGGTATCTGATTTTGAAAGGTACGATGATTTGCGTAATAGAAATAAATAGCTGATTTATTTCATCCGCTTGTTTTATTCGACCGTGCTGCGGCACATGTAGCCAAATGATCAGAGTTGTAGGGATCGATGCTGCCGAAACGGTTGTAGCTGTATGGACTAAAATCAAAAGGATTTGGCTTTTTGCCGGCCAGGCATGCAATGCCAAGGCCAACACCTCCGGCAACCGAAATGCCGGCACCTACACATCCTGTAGCTAGCAAGATACCGGTTACACCAGGCACTTCGCCCAGTATAAATTGGTTATCGGGTGTATATCCCGAAAACCCGGCTACATAGTTTTTAATGCCGATATCTTCGAAAGCAGGGAAATAGGGTAGTAGTTTCTTATAGTTTTCTTCAAGGTCGTGCCAACCTTTGTCCCTGCTGAATAAGAATGTATTTATGTCGGATGGTAGTTCGCGCGGGTCAGCATAAAAGGATTGGGCTTCCCTGATTCCAAAAAGCAATGACTTGCCTTGAGGCCTTGAGTAGAAATTTGCTTCAGGGATTAATACCGTTGGCGAAGTTGGGAGGAACAAGGATTCAAAAGTTTCGGTTATCCAGTACTGACTCCGAACGGGCGCCATAGGTAAAGCAATTCCTATTTTATAAGCAAGGTTTGTTGACCATACACCCGCAGCGAGAACAGTATTTTTAGCCAGATGAATTCCGTTTTTTGTCTGAACTCCGATTACAGCCTGTTGAGGTTTCAGTAATTCGATAACTTCGGTATTTCTGATAAATTTAACACCAAGAGCTTTTGCCGCATTTGCAAAAGCCATACCCAATAAATAAGGATCAGTAATAGCTTCTCCAGGAATAAATGCAATTTTTCGGGCAGCTCCGGCAGATAACCATGGCACTTTTTCAGCAGCTTGGTGTGGAGTAATATATTCCCAATCTATTCCATTTGCCGAAGCAAGCTTAAGCATATTCCCGAGTGATGCAATATTCTCAGGCGTTGAAGCCAGATGTAAGGCTCCGTTATAATGTATATCAAGGGCATCGCCGTTTATTTTTTCCAGTTCCGGAAGTACGCGGTACGTTTCCTTTGATAACGGAATTACATGCCCATACGACCGTACTCGCGACATCAGTGCTGCTGCCAGGCTTGTATTTCCTGAGCACAGTTCGTTCCTCTCGTACACCACTACTTCTTCATTGGGATTATCTCTTTTGAAATAATAGGCAATAGCAGCGCCGAAAATTCCACCGCCTACAATCAGGAGTGAGGTATCCGTGTTTTTTACTGAACTCATTTAGTAAATGTATAAGGTTTCTGAAACAATTGAATTGTTATGAAAGAGCACAAATTGAAATCCTGATGTATTTACTTTCATGAAAAATGAAAAAAGGACTGCCTGATGTAGAGTATCAGACAGTCCAGACCTAATCAACCAAACTAGGTAATCAACCTATTTTAAAAGCCACATAACGTCATTGATATCATCATTCTGCGAACCATACTGGCTTTGCAATGCCGAATTATAATTATCAGCATTGGTTGTTCTCTCTGAACTTGGATATTGCCAACGTTTAGCAATGCGTCCGCTATTTGCAGTTCCCGGTCCTGTCAGAAATTCAGGGATACCTGTACGACGGTTATTGTAATATGCTTCCCAACCCGAATTCTGGAAGAAACCTAAGTATTTCTGAGTTATGATCTGTGTCAGTCCGTCAGCGTTGCTGCCTTTATATTTTACTGAACTTTGGCTGTAATAATCAGCCCAGTTAGCTGCAACATCAGCACCGTGAAAAGTCCAGGAAGCCTTTATACCGTTGATGTAAAAGTCCTCAGCGTTGCCACTAACCCAGCCGCGGTTTATTGCTTCTGCGATATTGAAACATTGTTCGATATAGCCTATCTGGATGCAAGGTTCACCTTCATAGGTTCCATAGTATTTTTGCTTGTTAATAGCGGAATACTCTCCGTTCAGCATTTTCGTCGACATATCATCAAGGCTTTCGCCTGAATTAGCACCTACATAAGCTGCATGATCCTGTGGGGTTAACCCTCCCGCAATTTTAGCAGGTGCTGGTTCGGCTACAATGAAGGTTCTTGGATCCTTTAAGTCAACCAGTGTATTCAGATAAGTAGCTGACATATTGTTACGGGTTGCGGTAAATCCGTATTCATCAGGATTTAAAGGATATTTATCTGTGCTGTTGTTAAAAATAAATACCAGATTATCGTCCATCGATGACATTAAAGGATACTTGGCCGGGTTTGCAATTACATCGGCAAAAGCTTGTTTGATATTCAGATCAGCGTCACTCTCTTTTTTACTTAGGGTAATAAGAGTCCGTAATTTGAACGTATTTACAACTTTCTGCCATTTGGACAGATCATTTCCAAGCATAAAATCGCCGGTTAATGAAACATCATGGTTGTCAATCAGCTTTTGCAGATCATCGTTGGCTTCTTCGAGCCAAATTAATGATTGTTGAAATACAGCTTTCTGTGAATCATACCGTGATGCAGTGTTATCAAGACCTTTCAACGCATCAGTCAAAGGGAGATCGCCAAGGCGCATGCTCATGTCAATATAATAATAAGCATTGAAGAATTTGCCAAGCGCCGAATACGCATTGTTTTCGGCTAACCCAACTCTTTTAGCTTCAGCAACCATTTGCTTTACATTATTAAGTTCGGAGTAGTTGAAACTTGTATTCGTCCAATCGTACTGCTGATCATCGTAATAGGCATAATTGCTGCACCAGAACTGATTCCACCTTTGTTCGCTGCTCCACGGATAGTAAACCATGTCGTAAATTACATGAGTTAAAATAAGTGATGGTGGAACTTCGCCCGGTTTATTCTGATTTTTTTCGAATTCCTCAAATTTATTACATGCTGAAAATGTGATAGTCAGCAAGATGAATATATATAGGATCTTTTTCATTTTTTTTCTGTTTTTATTTATTGTGATGAAGAGTATTAGAAAGTTAGATTTACGTTGAAACCGAAACTTCTTGTTGTCGGGGTCTGGAGTCCTGAATAGGAGCTGTTTCCTGTATACTGTTCGATATCAATATCGGTTTTTTCAGCAAAATAAAGCAGGTTGCGTCCAACGAAAGAGATACTGGCTTGTTGAATCAGGCTCTTTTTCAGGAATTTCTGTGGCAGACTGTATGAAAGTACAACTTCGCGCAGTTTTACAAATGTGCGGCTCATTGAGGTTGACACATCTGTTCCATAATAGCGGCTGATATAATCCTGCAGATAGGTAGCTGTTGTGTTAGGTGCAAATTGCAGTGCTCCATTGTTAATTATTTTTCCATCTGGATCATACTCTATGGCAACACCATTGCTTACTACAACACCTTCGCCAACATACGATTTTATCCCTTGTACGTCGTTTGCACGGGCGATACCCATTGCACCTTCAACTGTTGCAATATTCCGGCCTCCCTGGAATGTTTTTTTCTCAACATAGTCCAGAATGGTGCCTCCAAAACGTCCGTCGAACTGGAACGAAAGACTTACTGACTTATATTTCAGCGAGTTTCTGATTGCTCCAACCCAATTTGAATTGGCATAACCCAGGAACTGAGGAACTGAGTTACGGATTGGACGGCCGGCATCGTTGATGATTTGCCCGTCAGCATTACGAACAAAATCGGAACCGTACATTTTATCCATGCGGTCGCCAACTTTCAGATATGTATTCAATGATTCAACACCCGGGTATATCTCTTTCAGGTATTGCTGGTTGGTCGAATAATTTGCCGATACATCCCACTTTAACCCGTTTGGCTGGAATACAGGAGTAGCTGTTACTCCAAGTTCAATACCTTTACGCTGTACTTTGATGCCATTAACAAGTGCATATCCAAAACCGGAAGCATCCGAAATAGGCAAAGCGAAGATTTTAGGTCCGTCAACCGTTGAGAAGTAAGTGAATTCAAATCCTAAGCGATTTGATAACATACTTACATCTGTTCCAACTTCCCATGCTGAACTGAAGCTTGGTTTGATATTGGGGTTTGTAATAGTACCAGTGTACGAAGCAGCAGGAAGTCCTTGTATGAGGCTGATGTCGTAGGATGAACTGTTGATGTACGATGGGCCGTCGTATGGTGAATAATAAGTGCCACCGTAACCAAGTATGCCAAAGCCCATTGCATCGTAAGTTGGGCCAATCATTGATGTAGTTAAAGCACTACCAACGTTAGCGTATGAACCACGTATTTTCCACGAATTTACTTTAGGTATGGTGATCAGCTTCGACATTTCCAGACTGGTGGAAACACTTGGATAGAAGTATACATTATTTGATACAGGTAAGGTTGAGTTTTTATCCCAACGGCCTGTTACGGAAACGGTTGCAAAATCGTTATAGGTAAAATCGGCCATTGCATATCCGCTGAGAACCGACATAGGTGCAAAGTAATTGTACGATTTAACCGGATTTTTCGAATTGCTCAGGTTATACCAACCCGGTACATTTAAATAATCAGTAGTAGCATAGCTGCTGCGGAAGGTATAAGAGCGGAGGTTAGCACCTGCTGAAGCATGTACACTTAATTTTGGGAAAATATACTGATCGTACGATAACAAAGCATCGGTATTGTTTTCGAATAATGAGCGTTTGTCTTCGCGGTAATCGCCTAAGCCAGCTTCTCTGCCGTAAGGGTGAGCTGAAAATGGAAGCTTTTCGGTCCTGAATAAATCGTACGATGTTACTGCCGAGCGAAGCATGAAATTTAAATGATCATTGAAACGATAATTGGCTGAAACATATCCGTTGATATCAGTTTTGTAATGTCCGCGTAACCATTCGTACGACATAAAGTATGGGTTATGATAACGCTGGTATTCAGCAAATATGGATTGAACACCTTCTTTACCTGGCTGCCAGTAATTGCGCATATCATCAATATCCCAGTCGGCACCGCCCCATGCAATAATGTTATAGATAATACTATTAGGACCGTAGTTTACATCGGGTACATTTGGCGTGTATTGTTTGCTGTATGCCATGTTTGCCTCTACACGAAGTTTTTTGGAAATACTGTACCCGGCTGACAGGTTGAAGTTTGTCATATTCAACGAAGTGTTGGGAACCAGACCTTTCTGGTAGCTTTGGGATCCGGAGAAACGTAAATCGTATTTTTTAGAGCTCGAAGCTATCGAAATGCTGTTAGTCGACAATAAGCCTGTTTGTATAAAACGCTTCAGGTTGTCCTTTCCGCGGGCAGTCCAGGGTGTAGCAGTGCGTATTCCGGTTTCCGGGTCAATAGGACTGTCATATTGAGGTATTAATTGGCCTTCGAATTTAGGTCCCCATACATCATAGTCACCGTCGTTGGTTCCGCCGCCTCTTCCATCAACAAATGCATACTGTCCATGGTCGCCAGGGCCGTATTCGTCCTGTACTTTGGGAATAGCCAGAAAGCCTTTATCGAACATAGTGCTCGAGTTAAAATCGATAGAAAATTCTCTTTTACTGCCGGTTCCTTTTTTTGTTGTAATCTGAATGGCACCATATTGTCCCCTCGAACCGTACAAAGCTGCAGCGGTAGGTCCCTTTAAAATGGTATAACTTTCGATGTCATCAGGATTAATATTCCAGGTATCGGATTGAACGGGAACACCGTTAACAACATATAATGGAGTTGCCCCACGCAAGAGTACGCTTGGTGCACCCAATATTTCGGATGAACTTCCAACAACCAAACCTGCTACCTTACCCGTAAGAGCATTGATAGCATTAGGCTCCCTGGCTTTTATAAGATCACTGCCTTTAACATCACCAATGGAATAGCCAATGGTACTTTTCTTCTTTTCTATACCAAGAGCTGTAACAACGATTCCTTCAATCTGCTGTCCTGACTCTGTTAGTGTTACTTCAATTCGGCTCTGAGCTCCAACAAGTATATCTTGTGTCTCAAATCCTATAAAAGATACTTCAAGAATATCTTTTGGTTGTGCTGAAATGGTGAATTGGCCTTTAGCGTCGGTAATAACTCCTGTTGTTGAACCTTTAATAACAACAGTTGAACCCGGGAGGCTTTCTCCTTTAGCTGTTCTTACAGTACCTTCGATATTCACTTTCTGTGCGAAGGCTGATATTCCCAAAACAAAGAACATCAATAGTAAAGAGTAAATTTTTCGTTTTAACATAGCAATTGGGTTAATTGGTTAGATTTATTTATTTGTTTTTGGTACTCAGAGAGATGAGAATTATTTATTTGTAATTGGTAATAAGAAAGAAATGGATTATGTGTTTGCGTTTTATTTGTTCCCTGATAAAATCTCAGATTAATAAATCAAGTTTACTCCTTTGGTAAATAGTTCAATTTTTGCTGCATTGTCGTTCATGGACTCTATCGCAGCTTCAAAATCTTTAGTATCGGTATTTAAAATATTTAGTGCAACATCCAAAACTTTATTTAATTCGTTGGATGCAGTTTCCAATGATATTTCACCGTTCCTGACTGATTTTTTTAACTGCTTCTCTATTCGTCTGACCGCATTATAGATAACGGGTTTCTGAATAACAGTCTTTGTTTGAGGATTACCAGGAATGAGTTCTACTTCCGAAGTGTACTTTTCGCTAAGCAGAAAAAGCTTTTTAGCAAGTTTATCACCGAAAGGATGTTCACCTGCCATTTCGGTAGTTATATTATCCAGTTCATAATCATGCGAAAAGCCATTGAATACGAACACATAAGGCGTCTTTATAGGGTTTTCAGGTAGGGTGGTTTTAATTTTCTCGGATGAATTCAGTGCATACTGAGCCGAGGAAAAATTAGTAAACACTATACTTAGGAATATTATAAGAAGAGAGGATGCTTTTTTCATAGTTTTGTATTTAAAAATAATATTTGCAAAGTACCCTCTCTTTTATTATCCCATTGTTTTGGTAAGATTAATATTCTATTATGGATGGATTTCCCATTTTAACAACATTGATAATTATCTAATTTCACAGATTTAAAATAGTCTAAATCGCTTTAATGCAATAATTTACATATTACATTTATTATATTTATTTTTTTGTATTAGAGACCTGTTTTTATAAGTCAACAATAGTCAATAATGTTGCTTTTCGCTTGTATTAAGCTTATAAGCAGGCTAATACAGATATGAATTAAGCAGTATTGGTCGCAATGTTAAAAGTGCTATTTCAGATTAAACTATTATTAATTGAATGTGTATTTGCTGTTAGCAGGATTGAAGCAGCTATCACTCTTATAAGCAGTGAGATACACTGTCAGAGCATGCATCAGCACATAATTAACCTTGAATTTTTTTGGGAAATAGCATTCTGATTCAGTTTTAGCAACATTTCGCTTACAGATATGCTAAATCAGTAAATTGTCAGATGGAGGTTCTGACCGATCAGGGATTTCCCCAGTTTATTTCGATTGGGAGTATGGTTTATTTGTTACTGAGAAAAAATCGGGCAATGTCGGGTATTCCAATATAAATGCTGCTAAGCCGAGTTCCTGCTTGCATTAATGTTTCCGTATAACGAACGCCTGATTATTTTCTCGTAAACCGTTACGTCTTTTAATTTCTGTTCGATTTTTTGTAATGCATATTGCTGTATTACAAGCAAAGGCAATACAATTTGTTCCCTGATTTGAATTTAGGGATAGGTCATTTTGCGTTCATGTCTATCAGAAAAACTTTATTAGAGTTATTTGAACCTGCAATGCTGATCAATCATCTAATATAACGGTTCTACTGTTATTTTAGTGGGTCAAATCTTGTTGTCGGAAGTCGGAAGACAGAATATCTCCTGAAAACTATTTTATTCAGAATAAGAAGCACATTGTAAGACGATTAACAGAATGCAACTTATTTTCAATTCATGGTATGTAAATTCGGGTTAGTACCTACTTCGGACTTCCGTCTTCCGACTTCGGGCCAATTTAAAACCAATTCCATTAAATTCGCAGTAGAACCAATATAACTGATTGTATGTCCTGATTTCTGGACAATAACTTTTAAAAAGATAAAATAATATTTCCGTCTGCTTGCTTCTGGGTTAATCAATATCTACTTCTTTTTTACTGTGTTTGTTCTCTCTACGAAGAATTTTCTGTAACGAGAAGCGTGGAATTTTTATCAGCTTTTTATTGATCAGGAATAAAGTGACTTTCCTTTCGATCCAGTGATGGAAAGGAAGCAAAAAGGCAATGAGGCTGATTTTTATAAGCAGTATTTTCCAGGGTTCATTGGCTGTTACCTCATATATTTTATGATCGGCAATCATGATGATAAACTCAAAGAAGAGGATAAAAGAGAAAAATCCCAGCATTTTTATTGTCCATGACGGAACTTTCAAACTACCAAGCATCATCAGGATGATAAACAAAGTGATGATGATGATTGTAATGGCGGTATACTGAATATTATGCCTGCGGTGCGTTTGTGTTTGCTCCTGTTCCGATGCAAGTTCGCGCTGCCGTGTTTCGTGATCAATTTCCATCATCAGCAGCTGATCATTTTTTGTAAGCACATTTAAACTGTCGGTAAGGGTTCGGTTTAAAGCCGAATAAGTATATGCATTTTTGTAGTCACCAATCTGGGCATACAGCGATTCCAGATTTTTTGAAGCGCTGAGCATATATTCGAAATACGATGCCTCATGTGCCAGGTTATAGGCTTCCATGTATTTGCCGATGGCATCCATTGGCTTTCCCTGCCTGACCAGGAATTGCCCGAACCGCTGATGGAAATTTGACCGGAGTATTATGTTTGGATCCGAATGTATGAGCTGCTCTGCCAGGCTCAGATTATAAAAAGCCGAATCAGGCTCGTTTTCTGCTTCCTTGAAATATGCATTCAGCCTGAAATACAGTGATGGATTGTCTGACCTGAGTTTTTCGAGTTCTTCAGGATATTGATGACGGTAGAGGCTGTACAATTGCTGAATATTATCCGCTTCGATCAGGTGCGACCGATATAAAGCAATTTCATAGTTTTTCAGCCGGGTATGGAAATTGCGAATGGCAAATCCAAGCACCTCCTGCATGCTTTTTATATTCAGACTGTTGTTATTCGAATTAATATTGATAGCCTGCAAATCATACTGAGCCCACATCAGTTCTACTGAATCAACAGGTAATGAATGCGAAATCAGATCGACCTGACGCAATTTGTATGCAATTGCTTTATCATATAGTTTGTTGTGGTCATAAAAACCGGATAACAAGGAATAGCATTTCTTAAGGATAGACGGCATCTGCATTTTCTCGGCCAGTGCGGCCGCATTCAGGTAGTTGCGGAAGGACTCGATTTTCTGGTTATTGCTCTCGAGGCATTGGCCAATCAGCAGGTAGCTTTCTGCTTTTAAGGCATCGTTATTCATTGCATCGGCCAGTGCCAGAACCTGGTAGCTGATTCCCAGCGCTTTGTCGTACTGGTAAGCAGAAAGGTACACTATAGCCAGATTACGGTACGATCGCCATTCGGGCTCCCTGCTATTGAAAAGTTTGCTCAGTTTAACTGCTTCACTGGCATACCTGAGAGCTTTTGATACATGCATGCCCGGATCATTGCATTCGATATACCGGTGATATGCAAACAAAAGTAAGCCGGGTCTGTAACTGGATTCGGCCAGGTTGATGGCTTCCTGACTTATACTGTCGGCAAGTTGCTTGTTGCCCAAATTATCGTAATAATAAAAGGCAAGCTCCGACAGCTTGCTGATTTTTAAGCTGTCATCTTTTGCATTTTTAAAATCGGACGAAAATTTTTTGATCATCGCTTCCGGTTTCACCTGTGCGGAGGATATTGAAGGGACGGACAGAAGGATCAGGAAAACAAGAAGTTTTTTAAATATATCAGATACACTCAGGCTATATGTATGATGAACACTATTCATTTCCTGATTGTTAAAAGGTGGTTGATTGTGCACTTGAATAATCTGCATAATAAACTGAAAACAACCAAATTATGTTCATCCAAAAACCACTTATCATGAAGAAAAATCAATTTACTTTAATGGCAGTAACATTTATTTCAGGTATCATTCTTGGAGTTTCGGTACTTGGACTTATTTCGTTTACCGGAAGTGCTGTTGTTCCTGCACCCCTTCCTGCTGTAACAAAGATCAGCGTACAGGATGCAAATACCTTATTCAAAGCATATTATAATACTGCCACTCCAACAAACCAGGTGGTGCGTGGTTTTACAATCAACAAGGATGAACTGTCGGCACTGAATAGTTTGTCAGCTGAAAATCCTGGCCTTGCCGGGTTCCGTATTTATCTGGGAACCGATAATACTTCGGGAAGCGTAGGGATTATTGTCGGCGTTGGTAATACCGGAATGGATGTAACCACATCCATATACCGTTCGGCAGCAATCAGCTCAGGTCCTTGCCCGACAATATGCGATGTGAATAGCAGCATTACCAGGAATTAGCCGCTGATGTAGAACTTCATTCCTGTTTTTCCGGGTTGAAGTGGTAAATACCAGGGTTTATTTAAGAAAAGTCTGGTGCCATTTTTACTCAGGATTCTTTTATGAACAAATGCTGTTAGTTTCTGTAATTTCAGTTCCTTTGTACTACTCATGTCGCTTTATATTGCATCATTAAATTCAGGAAGTAACGGCAACTGCTATTATGTTGGTAATCAGCATGAAGCGGTGCTTATAGATGCTGGATTATCGTGCCGCGAAACAGAACTCCGCATGGATCGTTCGGGATTGTTCATGAACACTATTAAGGCTGTGTTTATCTCGCACGAGCATTCCGATCATACACGCGGTGCGGCTGTGCTTGCACGTAAATACAAGCTGCCTGTGTACTTGTCGCCCGGTACGCATAATACAGGCAGGATATACCTCGACCGCAATCTGGTGAGGTATTTTGAAGCCAATACACCTGTAAGTATAGGCGGGCTTGCCGTAAATGCCTTTCCCAAACAGCACGATGCGAAGGATCCATTCAGCTTTACAGTAAGCGGGAATGGAATAACCATTGGTATTCTGACCGATTTAGGCACTGCCTGCGATCATGTAAAAGTAAATTTCAACCTTTGTCATGCGGTATTTCTTGAGGCCAATTACGATGAGGATATGCTCGAAAATGGTCCCTATCCGCAGTATCTGAAAACGAGGATTCGCAGTGATCAGGGCCACCTGTCGAACATTCAGGCTTTGGAGCTTTTTACCACACACCGGTCTGATTTTATGAGTCATGTTATACTGTCGCATCTTTCGCAGGACAATAACAATCCCCGGCTTGTACAAGAGTTATTTATGAGGCATGCAGGCGGAGCTGAAATCATTGTTGCTTCGAGGCACCAGGAATCACCTGTTTTTCATGTTACAGGCGGAGATGTTGATCCTCATCAGGTAAATGTTGCTGATCCGCAAATACAATATGTGCAGCCGCGTTTATTTTAAAATTCTTTCCACGAATTACACGAATTTTTTCACGAATAAGCACTAATGATTTGTGCATATTTAATTCGTGAAAATTAGTGGATATTTCCATTCGTGAAAATTAGTGAGTATTTTATTAGTGAAAATTAGTGGATAAAACAGTCGTGAAAATTAGTGGATAAACCCTCCTTAAAAATTAGTGGATAAAAACTAAAAAACCACCCTTTTACAGGTGGCTTTTCAAACATAGAATTAACTCTCACAAAAGAATTATTAAAGGACTCCCTGGTCGAGCATGGCGTTAGCCACTTTAAGGAAGCCTGCAATATTGGCACCTTTCACATAGTTTACATAACCATCAGGTTGTTTACCGTATTTTATACAAGCTGCGTGAATGTTTATCATAATCTGGTGCAGTTTCTGATCAACTTCGGCTGCAGTCCAGTTCAGTTTCATTGAGTTCTGGCTCATTTCGAGGCCTGAAGTAGCAACACCACCGGCGTTAGCGGCTTTACCCGGAGCGAACATCACTTTGTTTTCCTGGAATATTTCGATAGCTTCGGGTGTTGAAGGCATATTAGCTCCTTCCGAAACGCAGATACATCCGTTTTTAACGAGTGTCAAAGCATCTTCCTTGCCGAGTTCGTTCTGGGTTGCGCAAGGCAGTGCGATGTCGCATTTAACTTCCCAGGGACGTTTCCCCTGTACAAACTGTGCATTCGGGAACTCGTAGGTATATGGTTTAACGATATCCTGGTTCGAAGCGCGGAGTTCGAGCATGTAATTGATTTTTTCGCCGCTGATGCCTTCTGAATCATAAACATATCCATCAGGTCCGGAGATAGTTACAACTTTTCCACCGAGTTCGGTTACTTTAAGTGCAGCACCCCATGCAACATTACCAAATCCGGAAATACTAACGGTTTTACCCTTGAAATCCGTGTTTTTGGTTTTGAGCATTTCCTGAGCAAAATATACGTTACCGAAACCTGTAGCTTCGGGACGTACAAGGCTGCCGCCCCAGTTGAGGCCTTTACCGGTGAGTACACCTGTATGTTCGCGGGCCAGTTTTTTGTACATGCCGTAAAGGAATCCGATTTCGCGGCCTCCAACACCTATGTCACCAGCTGGAACGTCTGTTTCAGGACCGATGATTCTCCACAGTTCGAGCATAAACGACTGGCAGAAACGCATAACTTCGGTATTCGATTTTCCCTTAGGATCGAAATCGGATCCACCTTTGGCTCCGCCCATTGGGAGGGAAGTAAGGCTGTTTTTGAAAATCTGCTCAAAGCCTAAAAATTTCAGGATGCTGAGGTTTACTGAAGGGTGGAAACGGAGTCCGCCTTTGTAAGGGCCAATAGCATTGTTGAATTGAATCCTGTACGCAAGGTTTACGTGAACCTTACCATGGTCATCGACCCAGGGAACTTTAATCGTAAGAATACGGTCAGGCTCAACCAAACGGCTGATAATACCTGCTGCCTCAAATTGAGGATTTTCATTGTAAACCTGCTCGATCGATTCTAATACTTCACGAACAGCTTGTAAGTACTCTACTTCTCCTGGATGTTTTTTCTCCAGGTCAGTCATGATTTTTTCAACTTCCATCACAAAGGAATTTAGGTTTAATATTTATGTATCCGGTATAAAATTGTTAACAGAATAACAATGCAAAAGTATTTATTTAAGTAAAACACGGAAGAATTTTAACAAATTTTTTTTCATTCCAAACAAGGCTTGTGAAAAATGTCGTAAGGCCTGCCAGTGCTCACTTATAGCGAATACTCTTTTTGCCGGCAAAGTATAGCAAAATCAGTATTGCTGTTTTTACGACAGAAATAAAGTTTTTTTTCGTCTGATGTGTTGAAGATACTTACGGTTTCTGATAAGTATAGCAACAGAAACTTCAGGAAGGAAGAAGCGGAAACTAAAATCTATACCAGTATAATTTCAGCTCGAATGGTAACGGTAGATTATCCCTTTTCCATCATTGTTTTCAAATTTAGCAGACCGGTATCAAGGTCATTCCCAATCATCTTTTCCATATTCATAAACAGCAGCATAAGGTTCATGGGGTATTTCATTGCGGATGCAATTCCCCATTTAACCAGGGTCTGGTTTTCGCTGCGGCTTTCAGTTGTCATATAGGCCTTTGCCCTGCCTTCGAAAGGCTTGATAAAGTGTATATTAAAATCAATTCTCTGCCCTTCATGCACCAGGGTTATTTCCTGTTCTCCTTTGCCTACATTTTTAATTTCACTATCCCATGAGGCCACAAAGCCGGGGGTGCCATCAGTTCCCAGGTATACCTTTTTCATATTTGGATCCATGGTTGCCCATTTGCTGAAGCTATCCTGGTTGCGTAATGATTTTATAAAAATGAAAACCTTAGCTTTAGGTTGGTTTATAACTATTTCGCGTTCAACCTGATATTCTTTTTTAATAAATAATGCAATTACTAACAGCACCACAATAACCGATGCAAGACTGGCCAGAATGATATACAGTATTATCATGATTGGAATGTTTAAAGGTAGAATGAAGGTTTAGAATGTGATAATTATAATATTATCTCAGTCCTGATTTCATTAAAAAACAGAGAAAAGTGAAAAATGTTTTGTGCAGGAAATAATTATATTAAACCATAATCAATAGTTTAAACCTGAATAATTCATCACTTCAGGAAACAGAACACAGATGACACAGATACAGGGGATTAACACGGATTTTACCGGTTAACAAGAGTATTCTTGTTTAGAGTTCGATCAGAACCTGCATACCAGACCAACCGACTGGTACGACAGGCAAAAATTGATTTTAACACCTCTTGATCCTGAGTCAGTTAATCCTGTATTGTATAAACTGATCGCTTTTGTGGCATGATCCCTCGATGTTGTAACGAAAGGAATTGAAATAAGAGCGAGGCCGACACCTATACCTGCAAGACCCCAGCTTGGTTTTGCACCCGACAAGGCTTGTCCTATTGGATAGCCAATCAAAAATCCGCCGGCATAGCCAAATATAAATGATCCTGTAGCACTTGAATTGGCTTTTTTCATTTCAGCATAGGCATTCGGATTGCTTTCCAGTACTTTCATCAACTGGTTTGGCCTTATGGGTTTGCCACTGATTTCATAATGATTTCCAACAATACTGATAGTGTCGGTACGAGTCTGGCTTTGAGCCTGATAAAAGGATATTGAGAACAATAGTACAACAAAAATCAGTTTTTTCATGGTTTAGATTTTTATAGAAAAGTTGAGTCATGGTTTTAAAATTGAAAGAGGAAAATCTCCAGTCTCTCTTTTTTAACTCACAACCCGGAGTTAGATTTTTTTTTATTTGGTGGTTTATAAATCGGTTAATGCAGGTGAAAAGTTCACAAAATGCAACAAACAACTCAGAGTTTAACTATTTTAGAATTATAACTCTTCAGGTTTCTGATGATTCTCAGATAATATATGCCTGCCGGAATATCCGATATATCGAATTCCGCACGCTGAGTTGCGTTAAATGTTTTTAGAATATTCCCTAAGGTGCTCACCAGCTCAAACTGGCATTCTGCAATAGGTTCCTGAGTTTGAACCATGAATTTTGACTGAACGGGATTCGGATAGATCACAAAAATTTTCTTGTGAACATCGTCGGATGTTCCGTCAGCTTTCTGCCTGGCAATGTTTGAGAATGAAGAGTTAAATGCTTTGGCAGGATTGCATGAAACGTTGCCAACAGCTTCAATCTGATAATAAACATCCGAAGTAGGAGCCAGGATATCAGTATACTGTGAATTCCCGCCTGAAAGGATTGCTATCTTCTGCAGATTGGAAGCCGCATTTCCTCTGTAAATATTATAGGCTGTTACTTCAAATCCTTCGTATTCGTTCCACATTAGTTTTAATTCGGTATTATTTCCTTGTGCGATAGTTAGTGAAATGCTTTTATGTGCAGGGCTTTTATCGGATTCATTATCATTAACATCATGCGTTGAGAGCTTATATCTGCTTGCAAACAGTGCAGGAGTAGAAGTAATATCTACATATTCGCTCAGTTCATTTTGAGGAATAGAGGCTATTTTTAAATATTGATCCGGAACAGCACCTTCTTTGTAAACAAATATGTAATCTACCGAAGCAGCAATAGGTTTATTCCAGATTATCCTGTTAAGATTAAGAATCGGGTCAACTGTAACAAGGCAGGTTTCAGGAATATTCGTGTTTCCCTTTACATAACTGGCAATATTTGAATAGGATGAGGTGTACGCCTTTGTCGGGCTGCAGCTAAAACCACTTACAGCTTCAATCTGGTAATAAACATTTTCGGTACCCCCATTCAAATCGGTATACTGAGTGTTTCCGCCTGAAAGTGAGGATATTAAAGTCAGGTTGTCGGCACTGCTGCCCCGGTAAATATTATACGTGTTTACTGTAAATCCTTCATATTGCTCCCATATCAGGTTCCATGTGCTCCCTACACCCTGGTTTATAGCCAGGTGCATGGTTTTATGAGGATTGCTTTTTGCGGATTCAAGCGAGCATTTATCTTTTGTTGCAATCTGATACCGGTTCGATTGAACCAATGTGTTCGAGAGTGTATCCACAAATTCGCTGAGTTGGTTCTGGCTCAGGGCTCCAATTCTGATGTAATTGCCTGTTGCACTTCCTTCCTTGTAAATATAGGTTGAGTCAATAGATGTTGATACCGGTTTTTCCCAGATAATCTTATTATGGTTTGTGTTTGATTCAACTGTAACAAGGCAGATTTCAGGAATATAGGAGGATGGGTTAACAAATACAGTAACAGTGTCATTAGCAACGCTTCCATTTGAGGTTGTAACGGAAACAACATACGTTGTGGTTTCGGCAGGCGTTGCAATAGGGTTTTGAATTTCACTCGAATTAAGCCCGGTTGATGGTTCCCAATGAAAGGAAACAGGCTCGTGATAGGAATAAATACCTCCATTCGGGGTGACAGCAAAAACAGACTGGTTATCAGGGCAATAGATATCAGTATAATAATCATTGTTTTTTGAAAAGATGTCTTTCCAGTTTATTCCACCGTCGGAAGTTTTTGATATAAAAGCATAGGTTCCGCAAAAGTAACCGGTGTTTGTGTCGATAAATGACATGCCCAGTTCACCCATATAACTCTTATCGTACCAGCCCGACTGCTTTGTCCAGGTAATTCCTCCATCTGTTGTTTTTAGAACCAGGTAGAACATACCGCCAATATAGCCAACATTTTCATTAACGAATGCTATATTATGAAGTGTCAAAGGCTGATTATAAGGGCTGGAAGTGTTCCACGTTAAGCCACCATCTGTGGTAGTAAGCAGTGTATTGTTATCACCAACAATAAAACCGTGTTGGCTGTTGGTAAATGTAATGTCATACAATTCAACTGTTGTTCCGCTTACTTTTGGCGTCCATGAACTTCCACCATTGGAAGTTGACATTATTACGCCATCTTTACCAACAGCGAAGCCATGGTTTATATCAGTGAACCACAGGCTATGAAAATAATAATATGTTGTTGTTGAATTAAAACTTATAGCCCAGGTAGTACCGCCATCAGTTGTTTTAATAATTTTTCCGGAAAAGTATGAAAATACATATCCGATATTTTCATTTATAAAATAAACTCCTGACCACCATTCAGCAGGCAGATATACCTGCGATATCCAGGTTACGCCTCCATCGGTTGTTTTAAGAATTATCCCATCCTGCCCAACCACAAAACCAAGATTATGATTCACAAAACAAACAGATGATAGATTTTTTGTGGTATTGCTAACCTCTTTAGTAAGGTATAAATCAACATTAAGGTGAGCCGTATCGCTGCACTCAATTTCAATATCCGGTCCGGCAGTTGCCTCGCATTGAGCTTTTGAGAAGAAGGCTATTAACAGAAAAGCAGCAATGAGTAA
>CAIJPI010000310.1 GCA_903822525.1 uncultured Bacteroidales bacterium
AACGCAGACAAGTTACAGGATTGATAAATACAAATAAATGATGCTAAGCACATAGCACTATGCACAATGCACTATATAACAGAATCAATTCCTGCTACAATATTCTAAAACAGAACCACTTAAATTAATAAAGACTATGAAATGTAAAAATATAGCAATACTTATCGCTTCGATACTGTTGGTTGCATTTCATGCTGCAGCACAAAGCCCTGATCAGTCGGCAGCCCAGGCAGCAAAGGCCTATAACAGCAAACAATATACTGAAGCCATTGCATTGTACAATAAAATTCTTGGCAGCGGTTATGAATCCTATGCTGTGTATTATAACCTGGGTAATTCGTATTTCAGGAATAATGAAACTGCTCAGGCTATACTATACTATGAGAAAGCGCTTAAAGCTGCGCCTAACAATGAGGATATTCAGCATAATATCGAAGTGGTTAACAGCAAACTGATTGATAAAGTAGAAAAGGTACCGGAACTGTTTTACAAGAGATGGTGGAAACAGACGGTAAACATGATGGACCTTGACAACCTCGCTACTCTCAATATTATTTTACTAACGCTCGCTTTGATACTATTAGCCCTGTATATTGCCGTATCGAACATGCTGATCCGGAAAATCAGTTTCTGGACTGCATTATCGCTTTTCATGCTTTTCGGAATAGGAAGCCTGGCAGCCTCACAGCGTAATCATTACCAGACTGAGCAACACGAGGCCATTGTTTTTAATCCCACCGTTAATATAAAGAGCTCACCCGACGAAAACAGCAAGGATATTTTTGTGCTGCATGAGGGCACTAAAGTAACTCTGCTCGACTTGGTAGCCAACTGGCAGGAAATCAGAATTGCAAACGGGAGTATAGGATGGATCAGAATATCCGATATCAGGAAAATATAATACGCTGACAGGATTATTTTTATCAAATTTCATTTCTTCATTATTTCCCCTGGATGAGATAATGCTTTCCCCGCATTAATTTAAATCAATAGTAGCTAAACCTTTTTTTGTTATACTTGTTAAAATAAGTCGTAGACTGGGAATAAGCTATTTGTGTTAACGCATTCCTGTTACATTTACAGTATCTCAGCGAATCTGATTGATAAAACCGAAGCAAAGCTGAAATATCAGTTCATTTTATATTTTAAGAATAGTTCATAATTTAATACTCGCCAAATTTAAAAAACAATGGGAATCATTAAAGAATTCAAGGAATTTGCCATGAAAGGCAGTGTAATTGACCTTGCTGTAGGTGTAATTATCGGAGGTGCGTTCGGTAAGATTGTAACCTCATTTGTAAATGATGTACTTATGCCTCCGCTTGGGATGTTGCTCGGTGGTGTTGACTTTAAGGATTATAAGGCTACGCTGGTTGATGCTGTGGGAACCAAAGCAGCAGTTACGCTTAACTATGGAATGTTTATACAGAATATTGTTGATTTTCTGATTATTGCTTTTGCCATTTTTATGGCAATTAAAGCGCTGAATTCTGCCAAGAAAAAAGAAATCCATGAAACGGCAGCCCCGGCAATGCCATCCGCTGAAGTAATGCTGCTTGAAGAAATCAGGGATCTGTTGAAGACGAAGAAATAAGCTTAATCTGAAGTTTGAAATAATTGTAAGCTTCAGCATTCCGATAAAATGCCTGGCTGAGTTTGTTCATATTCCCCGAACTACCTATTTTTGCGGGCCGAAAACCATATTACATGAAGAAAATCATCATATTGCTTTTCATAATTTTACTTACATCGAAGAGCAAGGCTATGCGCTCTGATACCGATACATCCTACTGGAAATCGAAATATGAATCAACGCTGGGATTTTCGCATACATCACTGACTAACTGGGCAAAAGGAGGAGAGAACTATTCTATATCATCGAACCTATTACTTAATATTTATCAGGACTACAAAAGGAAGAACCTCTCCTGGAATAATTACCTGGGAATAGCATACGGAATCAGTAAACAGCAGAGTATTGAGGGACTTCGCAAGACCGACGACAAAATAAACTTTCTGACAAAAGGAGGCCTTTATGCCTGGAGGCATTGGGACTATACAGGATTTTTTGAATTCAAATCGCAGTTTTCAAATGGATTTGCTTATCCGAATGTTAAAGATCACATTTCGCGATTTATGGCCCCGGCCTACTTTCAGCTTTCGATTGGTATGAATTATAAACCGGCAGACTACTTCTCGGTATTTATTTCACCTGTAGGGGCACGATTAACCGTTGTCACCGATACATCCCTAACGCACCGCCAGGAGGGAGCTTACGGCATCACAGGCGATAATACCACACTGTGGCAGGTTGGAGGATCGATAAATGCCATTTTCAAAAAAGATATTCTGAAGAATATCAACCTGATGTCGAAACTCGATATTTTCAGCAACTACCGTGAGAATCCGGAAAAGATAATTGTGGGTTGGGAGAACAATGTGTTAATGAAAGTGAATAAATACATTTCAATCAGTCTTTCGACTATGCTTATTTACGACGATAAAGCCATCGCTGTTACTAACAGCAGAAAATTTAAAGATATTTTACAATTCAGGGAAACCTTCGGCATCGGATTAGCCTATACTATATTTCATTAAAGTTTGAAATACTACCTTTAAATCAACTTATTACCAGACTCACTGCTAGTATTCTGAAAGATTTAAATTATTCGTTTCCCAAAATTTAAAACTGACCAGAATGAATAATTTTCCAAAAAAGGCCGTATTGCGGCTGGTTTCGTTATTTTTGTGAATTACAAGCAAACGAATCAGGAAAAAATGAAGAAACAA
>CAIJPI010000311.1 GCA_903822525.1 uncultured Bacteroidales bacterium
ATCTTGGTTTAATTGTTAATTGAGTATAATAAGCTATTACAACGCTATAAAGAATGGAATTATCAATATATACGAGCCTGTTAAAGGATATTAAAGGCCGTATCCAGCAAGCGCAGATTAAAGCTACTTTGGCTGCCAATGCTGAGATGATCGGAATGTACTGGGACATTGGTAAAATGATTCAGCTACGGCAACAGGAGCAGGGATGGTCGGCTGGTGTAATTCCAAAATTAGCTGGCGATCTTAAAAATGAATTGCCGGAGGTTAAAGGTTTTTCAGAAAGAAATTTAGGCAATATGCTTCAATTTGTTAAGGAATATTCAAATTTGCAACAGCCTGTTGCAAATTTGCCACTACCTGAATTCCGGAAACAAATTATTTCTAATATTCCATGGGGACACCATATTATACTCATACAAAAAGTAAAAGATTTTTCTAAACGTGTGTGGTATATGCAGCAAACCCTGCAAAATGGCTGGAGCCGCGATGTCTTAGCATTGATGATAAAATCACAAACTTATGAAAGACAGGGGACAGCTATCACCAATTTCGAAACACATTTAACGAATCCTCAATCAGAGCTTGCTAAACAGACGTTAAAAGACCCATACATTTTCGATTTTTTAACTATTCTGGAACCATTTGTCGAACGAGAACTGGAAACAGAGCTAATAAAGCATATTGAAAAATTTTTATTGGAGCTGGGAAGTGGTTTCGCATTTTTAGGCAGGCAATATCGGTTGGAAGTAGGAGATCAGGATTTTTATATCGATTTGTTATTCTATCATTTACACATGAGATGCTTTGTTGTCATCGAACTAAAAAAGGGTGATTTTAAACCGGAATATGCCGGTAAAATGAACTTCTATTGTGCTGCGGTTGATAATTTACTCAAAAAACCTGAAGACCAGCCAACTATCGGTTTGATACTATGTGAAAACAAGAACCGAATCATTGCTGAATATGCACTCCGTGGAGTACAAACACCAATTGGCATATCCGATTATGAGCTAACACGTGCCCTTCCGGAACACTTAAAACCATCATTACCGAGCATAGAAGATATTGAAAATGAATTATCTAAAGAATTTGATAATACTGATTTAGTATAAATAGAATATTCAATTTTATGCGATAACCGAAATAAAATGTTTATGTCTTAATAATTCCCATGAGCCGTTATATTATACTGCTGACCATATTATTCTCCACCTTCTTTTCTTATTCCCAACAGCAGGCTACCACCACCGATGGTAAAACTGTTATCCTGAATGCTGATGGTACATGGACTTCAGTTCCTCAGATTGACAATACATCTATACCCAAACATGCTGAATTACCGAAAGCTAAATCTCAGGATATTATTATCAATCACTTAGCTTATACTTTGTCTTATAATACCACTTACAATATCGCCAATTGGGTCGCTTATGAACTTACAGCAGAAGAAACTATCGCCACAGTAAAAAGGGACGATCACTTCGCACCAGATCCGCTTTTACATTCGAATACTGTATCCAACACTGATTACAAAGGATCAGGTTATGACAAGGGTCATTTAGCTCCAGCAGCCGACATGTGTTTTTCTTCGCAGTCGATGATTGAATCATTTTATCTTACAAATATGTCACCCCAAGACCCATCATTTAACAGAGGTATCTGGAGCCGGCTGGAAAAGCAGGTAAGACAATGGGCGGTTGATGATAACAAGATTTATGTCGTAACAGGAACTATTCTTACAAAAGGGTTATCAACTATTGGATTCAATAGAATAGCTGTACCAAAATATTTTTACAAAGTCATTCTGGATTACACAGAACCTGAAATCAAGGGTATCGCGTTTATTTTACCCAATACCGCATCAAAAGAAACACTTCAACATTATGTGGTTACCATAGACAGTTTGGAGAAGGTTACCGGTATTGATTTCTTTTACCAGATTTCAGAGAGTAAGCAAAGCGTATTTGAAAGTGCCATCGATTTGAAGAAATGGTCATGGACAACTAATTCAACAACTGCTGTCGATAAAGAAAAAGCTTCAACCTCAAGTCAATGTAAAGGCTTAACAAAAGCCGGTGCGCAGTGTAAAAACAAAACCCTTAATACGAATGGCTACTGTCATTTACATCAGAGTCAGTTATCCGGCGTTGAAAAACAGGATAATACTGTTCAAATTTCATCGCCGAAACGGTCATCCACTGTCAGATGTTCAGCCACCACTAAAAAAGGAACACAATGTTCCCGCATGACCTTTAGCGCGAATGGTAAGTGCTGGCAGCATGGAGGGGATTGAAACTCTTAACAATTAAAAACCACTCAGTATGAAATACCTGCTAATAGTATCAATTCTCTTTTTGTTATCATGCTCCAAGAAAACTGATACCACAGCCATCGAAAGCTGTAATCAAGAACCGAAAACTTACAGTTCATCTAACGGTACAGAGTTATATCTGACCCAGCAGCAATGGTATCTGAAAAGAATAGGTAATGGCGGGTCAGTTAATTTAAGAGTAAGAGGATCGATAACCGGTGATAGTGCGACCATCAGAAGCTATGGTGATGGTTTAATATCTGATGTGGTGTTAGATTTAGATTCAGATAAAAAGTTTGATAAAGACCTTACAATATCTTTTAACGCAACATCATTAA
>CAIJPI010000312.1 GCA_903822525.1 uncultured Bacteroidales bacterium
AATTGAAACCAGTGTTTCGGGTTTCGGCACAACCAAGCAGAGTAAAGCCATAATTGTTATCACCGACGGTGAGAATCACGAAGACAATGCAGTAGAAGCCGCTACCAGTGCTGCCGCCAAGGGAATCAGGGTATACACCATAGGAATTGGCTTGCCTGAAGGCGCTCCAATACCTGTTTTCAGCGGGGGGACTCAAATTGGCTATAAGAAAGATGCAGCAGGCATCACGGTCATTACCCGTATCAATGAGCCGATGCTGCAGGACATTGCCCGGGCGGGTAAAGGCATTTATGTGCAGGCAAACAACTCACAGTCGGGTGTTCAGGAAGTATTTGACCAGATTAACAAACTCGAAAAAGCAGAATACAACGAAGCTTTTTTCTCCGACTACGAGGACCGCTTCCAGTTCTTTGTTCTGGCAGCCCTGTTACTTATCCTAAGCGAAGCACTGATAGCTGATCGTAAAGGCCGCCTGGCAGGAAAAATAAAATTATTCAGTAATTCAAAATCAAACCGATGAGGAGTCTTATTATTATTTCGCTGCTCCTTGCCGTGAGTTTCATATTTGCTCAGCCGGCTCAGAAACTTGTGCGTTCAGGTAACAGCGCATACAAAAACGGGCATTTTAAGGATGCTGAGATCGACTACCGTAAAGCGCTGACCAAGGATCCGAATTCGCAAAAAGCAACGTTTAATCTCGGCAATTCGCTCTACAAACAGCAAAATTTTGAAGAGTCCACATCGCAATACATGAAACTTGCACAAAGTGACGGCAAAGAAGCGCCTAAAGCAAATGTTTACTACAACCTGGGCAATTCACTTCTCGAGAACAAGAAATACAAGGAAAGTATTGATGCTTACAAAACGGCATTGCGCCAGAATCCAAAAGATGAGGACACGCGTTACAACCTCTCCTATGCCATGACGAAGTTGCAGCAGCAAAAAAAACAGGAACAAAACAAGAATCAGCAGCAAAAACAGGAGCAGAAACAGCAACAGCAACAACAGCAGCAGCCCAAACCCAATATGTCGAAGCAGGATGCTAACCGTATGCTGAACGCCATGAATAATAATGAAAAGCGCACACTCGACAAGACAAAAAACAAACAAAACCCTCCATCTCAGAATACTCCCGAGAAAGATTGGTAGCTTTGGTGAAAGGATTGTCAAATTACAGAGTCTAGATGGATCCAGATTCATACAATGACTGAGAATGGCGTATGAAGAGTAAAAAATACAGCCTGTCGGAAATAACTTATTCCTGAAAAGTTTTAGACCGGTACGAAATAAAATAAAAAATGAAACTAAAACTGGTATTTATCTTCCTGCTTGCAATATCCGGCCTGCTTAAGGCTCAGGACATCAGTTTTACTGCCCAGGCTCCCAGGCAGGTATATCTCAGCCAGCGATTTCAGCTAACCTTCACTGTAAATGCCCAGGGAAGCAATTTTATGGGTCCCGAAATCGTAAACTTTGATATTCTGAGCGGTCCGATGATGTCGACCGGACAGAATATTATGAATATAAACGGGAAACTCGAATATTCGAACACTTCATCTTTTACATTTATACTTGAGGCAAATAAAATTGGCACTTTCACAATCCCACAGGCTGTTATAAATGTTAAAGGGAAACGTTATTTATCCAATACCCTGACCATTGCAGTGCTTGGCCAGAATCCCCGGCAGACACAGCAGAATCCGAATAACGGTCAGCAGCAGGGCCGTGCGCAGGCACAGCCAAAAGATGATATAGGGAATGACGTATTTTTGAAAGCGGTAGTCGACAAGAACAATCCCTACCAGGGTGAACTCGTTGTTGTTACATTTAAGCTTTATACTCCTACCAACAGGTTGCAGATTGATCAGCCCGACAAAATACCTTCATATCCGGGTTTCTGGGCACA
>CAIJPI010000313.1 GCA_903822525.1 uncultured Bacteroidales bacterium
CGGCTATAAAGATGTGTTTGCGAGCAATGTTGTAGTAACCTCCGGAAAAGAAGTTGTGCTGGATATCGCCATGGAAGAAAATTTTAAACTGCTGGACGAGGTGGTTATAACTGCCAACCGCAAAGCCGGGACTATAAACAACTTAGTCCCTGTAAGTGCCCGAACATTCTCCACCGAAGAGGTGAATCGCTATGCAGGCGGGCGTAGCGATCCGGCACGCCTGGCGGCCAATTTTGCGGGTGTAAGCGCTCCCGACGATTCCAGAAACGACATTGTTATTCGAGGCAATTCTCCTGTTGGCGTATTGTGGCGTATTGATGGGATGAACGTTACAAATCCTAACCATTTTGCAACCGTGGGCACTACCGGTGGAGCAGTGAGCGCCCTGAATACCAACCTGTTGAAAAGCTCCGATTTCCTCACTTCGGCTTTCCCTGCCGAATATGGCAATGCTACAGCCGGGGTTTTCGACCTGGGTTTCAGGAACGGGAATACGCAAAAACGGGAAACCACTTTGCAGGCAGGGCTGATTACCGGCCTGGAAGCTACCACTGAAGGACCAATCAGTAAGTCAAAAGGCTCGTCGTACCTGGTGGGTTACCGCTACGCACTGGCTGGTGTTGCCCAGGCGGTAGGTATTAATATCGGCACAACGGCATTGCCTTCGTACCAGGATTTATCGTTTAATGTAAACAGCGGAAACAGTAAATTAGGCAAATTTACCTTGTTTGGCATTCTGGCAACAAGCAGTATCAATATTGCCGGAGGCAAATCAGGTTCATTGTATGGAGGAGAAGGAGGCGGACATGATTTGAGCAGTCAGATCGGTATTATCGGGGTAAAGCATTTCAAACAGATTAACAGCAAATCGTATTTTAGCTCTAACATTGGACTTAACTATTCAAATTCGGGGCAAACAGATTATGGCTTCGACCGGATGACCGATTCCGCATTTACACGGTCAGAAAATAAAGTTACCAAAACAGGCTATAACTTTGCTACAAGTTATAATTCAAAAATAAGTTCAAAGCTGTTTATAAAAATTGGTATGCAGGATGAACTGATTGGGTTAAACCTTTATTACTGGGAAAAAAGGGATATCCGTTCGGATTGGAAACAGATCTGGGATTACAACAGTTACACCAATCTGGCACAGGCATACGTGCATGCAAAATATAGTTTTAATGATAAACTTACCCTCAATGCAGGTGCGCATTCCCAGCTGTTTTTCCTGAATAATTCGCTTTCGGTAGAGCCGCGATTGGGGCTGAAATATGAAATTAATAACAAAAACAGTCTTACTCTGGGCTATGGTCTTCATTCGCAAACGCAACCCATAAATGTTTATTTTTTGCAAACTCAGCTTACTGATGGCTCCTACGCTTATAACAACGAAAACCTCGATTTTACCAAGAGCCATCATTTTGTTCTGGGTTACGATTTGCAACCCATCAAGGACTGGCGTTTAAAAGCAGAAGCGTATTACCAGTATCTCTACAACGTTCCCGTAAATACTTTTTCGAGCAGCTACTCCATGCTGAATACCGGTGCAGGTTTTAAAACTGATCTGGAAGATAGTCTTACAAATAACGGAACCGGCACAAACTACGGATTAGAACTGACCATAGAGAAATTTTTCAGCCACGGATATTATGGATTATTTACCTCATCCATATACAGTTCCAAATACAAAGGAAGCGATGGCGTAGAACGAAATACAGCATTCAACGGGAAATATGTTTTTAATATTCTGGGAGGGAAAGAATGGAACCTGGGAAGCGAAAAACGAAACAAAATTTCAGCCGATATTAAATGCACCAATGCCGGAGGAAGGGCTTACACGCCTGTTGATCTGGAAGCATCCAATGCAACCGGCCGCGAACAATTATCTTCTGATGCCTATTCGGATTTTTATGCCAATTACTTCCGTTTGGATTTCAAGCTTGGTTATACGCACAACAGCCTGACGAAAAAACTTTCGCAGTCATTTTCCATTGACCTGCAAAACATCACAAACAATAAAAACGTTTTCTCACAAAGCTATGATGACAGAAGCCGGTCGATAAACACCACCTACCAGCTCGGGTTTTTCCCGAATGTGATTTATAAAATACAGTTTTAGAGAGGTTGGGGAGTCTGGAGTCTGGAGACCGAGGTTAGAAGTCCGAATTCCGAAATCCAACATCCGCAATCCAACATCCGCAATCCAACATCCGAAATCCAACATCCGCAATCCAACATCCGAAATCTAACATCCAATAAAAGCTCTCACAGGCTAAAATAATTTCAGTACTTTTTAAGAACTTAAATACATTTGTGAAATGAAAAGCCTTTCATTTAAAAGCAGGAAAATAGAATCTTTGTCGTATTTCCTCATTTGGGCGTTTGTTTTTTCGGTGCCTTATTTCAGCGAGCGCAATCCAGGTTATATTAACTGGAATGAGGTGCTAAAAAACTGGGCACATCTTTTTGGGTATCTCATTCTTTTCATGGTCAATGTGTATATCCTTGCACCCGGCTTACTTTTAAAAAAGAAATATCGCAATTACTTTGTTTTCGTAACGACCCTGATAGCTTTGGTGATAGCAGTAAACATGATCTCTCAATTAGGCTTTCCACACAAGCCCGGTTCCATGATAGAGAACTCACCCGATGGTTTAATGCCGCCTGGGTTGAATGCACCCATGCAAAAACCGCCCGTTATGGCTTTTGCGGATAATTTCATTATCTGCATCTTATTGGTTGGTGCCGGGACAACCATTAAACTGATGTCGAAATGGCTGAGTGAGGAGAAACTGCGGAAAGATGCCGAAAAGGAACAACTTAAAACAAACCTTGCCCTGTTGAAGCACCAGGTAAGCCCGCATTTTTTTATGAATACATTGAATAATATTCACACACTTATTGAGATGGATGCTGCAAAAGCACAGGATGCCGTCGAACGCCTTTCGACACTTATGCGGTATCTGCTTTACGATTCGGCTCAGAATACCATTGAACTGAGAAAAGAAATTGAGTTTATCAACAGCTTTGTTTCGCTGATGCTACTCAGGCACTCTGATGAAGTAGAAGTTACAGTACTGATTCCAGATCAGATTCCGGATATAAAAATACCACCCATGTTGTTTATTTCGTTGCTCGAAAATGCATTTAAACATGGGGTGAGTTATCCATTGAAATCGTACATTTATTTTGAAATACAGATCCATGAAAATACGCTGGGTTGTATTATTAAAAACAGCAAGCATAAACCCGTTGCAAATAAGTTTGACGAATATTCGGGCATTGGACTGGAAAACATTAAAAAAAGCCTGAATCTATTATACGAACAGGATTATAAGTTGGATATATCCGACAAAGAACATGAGTTTGAAGTAAACCTCAGCATTCCGGTATGAGCATACGTTGCATAGCCATTGACGATGAACCGCTGGCAGTTAAAAAGATTGCGGGCTATATTCAGAAAGTTCCTTTCCTGGAACTGGTGGCTGAATGCCGGAGTGCTGCTGAGGCTATGACCATCATGGACACAACCGATGTCCAGCTCCTTTTTATCGATATTAATATGCCTGATATCAGCGGAATGGACTTTGTAAAATCGCTGGCAAACAAACCTTATATTGTATTCACAACTGCCTACAGCGAATATGCGGTGGAGGGTTTCCAGGTCGAAGCAGTCGATTATTTGCTTAAACCAATCACATTCACCAACTTTCTGAAAGCGGCTAATAAGGTGAAAAATCTTATCGAACTCACCGCAAATAATCAGAAGGAAAGCGTCAAGACAACCGCAAACCATCTGTTTGTAAAATCCGATTATAAACTAATCCGCATTGAGCTTGCCGACATAAAATACATCGAAAGCCAGCACGAGTATATTAAAATTCATTTGATCAACAGCACCCCTGTGATGACCCAGATGAGCCTGAAAAGCATAGAAGAACAGCTGCCACCGGACCGGTTTATGCGGGTTCACAGATCCTATGTTGTTAATCTTGCAAAGATTACAGTAATTGAGCGGAACCGGATTGTTTTCGATGGTAATATATATATACCTGTAAGCGAGCAATATAAAGAGAAATTTCAGGAGTATATTAATAGGAATTTTGTTTAAAGATAAATGAAAGTGTGCTTCGTATTAATACACAGAGCTAGAAGCTAATAAAGCCAACACGCAAACCAAAACCTGGCAAAAGCTACGCCTGCTCTTATTCAGGATAGCGAGTTTGAAAATATACAGGATTGAAAACAAAGAACTTCAAGCGGTAACAAATATATTTACAGATAAAAATGGCTGTAGTTATGTGTTGAATGTTAAACTATATGTTTTCATAGAGACTGTTTAAATTTTAAAATTGAATTGATTTAGCAAGTTATTTGTTCAATCCACTGTCAGGCTGAGAAGCCTGCCCTGAGCTTGCCGAAGGGGAGACGAAGCCCACTAAATCAGCTCAATATTTTCGATTTAGCGTTGAACTAGAGCATTTCGACTTCGCTCAATGTGACAGGAATACAGGGTTTTGATACCTGAAAGTAGTTTTTGCCATTTTTAGACAGGTAATTAGTGTTTTAGTGCCTAAATAATAATTGCCGCTAAGTCCCAAAGCCTTAAAGAATCACTAATTCAAACTAAAACACTTTTCTGAACGTAAGCCAATACTATTTTGAACATCCTTTGGCATAAAACGTTATGCTGTATGATGGGTTAAGGATTTCATTTATATTTTACCGGGTTTGGCCGGTCATACGGATAATAGAAGTTGATTCCCTTCGTTACTAATAAAATATCGACTATGCTTAAATATAAATTAATTCTCCTGGTAACGGGTATACTTCTCTTGTTCCCTTCTGTTACCACGGCACAGCAATGGATGGTTTATTTCAGAGATAAGCAGCATCTCGATTTTAATCCGGCAACATATTTTGATTCAAAGGCCATAGAGCGCCGCCTGATGGCAGGAATACCTGTTGATGATCCTTCGGATTGGCCGGTAAACGAAAACTATGTGCGTACGCTTACACCTATGGTGAACGAAGTCCTGCTCACAAGCCGCTGGTTCAATGCTGTTGCGGTGGATGCCGATGCCATTCAGATGAATGCAGTAAGGCAACTTCCTTTTGTACTGGAAATTGAATGGATGGAGCCGACCGAATTGCTGCCTGCAGCGTATATGGAATATGATACTTCCATTCAACCGGCAAATACCGTTATTCTTGCGGGTCAGTTGAAAACATTAGGAGTCGATGCCTGGCTGAAAGCAGGGATTGATGGGACAGGAATACGTATTGCCATTCTGGATGTCGGGTTCGACCGTGCCGACAAGGTTCCGGCATTTGATCATATACGCAACGGGAACCGGCTGATTGCAACACACGATTTTACCTCCCGGAAAAATGAGAGCAATGTATATTATGGAAACGGGCATGGTACAGAAGTATGGTCGTGTGTAGCCGGCAAAACCGGTGATATGCAGATCGGACTGGCTACCGGAGCTGAATTTTTACTTGCTAAAACGGAAAAGAATTCAGAGAAATATTCAGAGGAGCTCAACTGGCTTGCTGCTGCAGAGTGGGCTGATAAAAATGGGGCCGATATTATTAACAGCTCATTGGGCTATACCGGGAAACGTTATTTCAACTGGCAGATGGACGGGAAAACTGCTTTCGTTACCCGGGCTGCCAATATAGCGGCACGAAAAGGTATACTGGTAGTAAATGCTGCCGGCAACGAGGGTTCCGGTCCCTGGCATTGCATAGGTGCCCCTGCCGATGCCGACAGCGCGCTTTCGGTTGGCGGAATCGACCCGGCAACAGGTTATCATACCGGCTTCAGCTCCTATGGACCAACTTCCGACAAACGGATGAAACCCAACGTGGCAGCGTACGGACATGTTATTGCCGCAGCACCATCGGGACTTACATCCACGCAGGGAACCTCATTTGCCTCGCCACTGATTGCCGGTTTCGCTGCCTGTGCATGGCAAACACACCGCAGCCTGTCGAATATGCAGCTTTTTAAAGAGATCGAAAAATCAGGCAGCCTTTATCCATATTTCGATTATGCCCATGGCTTTGGAGTGCCACAGGCAGATTACTTTCTGAAAACGGAATCCTTAACACCGCAGCCCACATTCAGCGTAATCGAAAGTGGAGACAGCATAAGGATTGTTGTAAATAAAATCCCGACGGGGAAAGCTTCATCAGCAGAAAGCCACAGCAACAGTTCAGGTGTAAGCAGCATAGAAACATCAAAAAACAAAGAATACCTGTACTACAATATCATGAATAAAACAGGAGTACTCGACAGCTATTACGTGCTGGATATAACACAGCCTGAAGTGCTTACCATTGTCAGAAGCAGATACAGGGACGGAGAAACTCTCAATGTGCATTTTGATGGATATAGCTATTCGGTTAAGCTTTAAGGTTCTATGGTAGGGAAATGGGGGTGTGTGCAGAGTGCTGTGTGCAGAGTGTTATGTGCATAGTGCTATGTGCTATGTGCAGAGTGCTATGTGCAGAGTGCTATGTACAGAGTGCTATGTGCTTAGTGGGAGTATGAGGCTGCATGATAGAAAAATCATATATAGAATGCTGAGAACAATTCACTTTAAAATAAGCGGAATTCATTCAATAAAGTTCTAATACAGAAGCAATTATTAAAATTCAGTAAAAACCATGAAGAAAATACTCTCAGTCATGCTGGTAATGCTTAGCTCTGCAGCTTTTTCACAGCAGATACTCCTTGAGCAAAATGTTAATGCTGATACGGTCAGGCCTGCTAAGGGGCCCAATCTCACTCATTATATTCATGGGTATGCGGGTGTTGGATTTCCGCTGGTTACCAACGGAATAGGATCGTATAGCAAGCCTGGAGCCTCTTCAGCTTTTGATATCGGGATGAGGTATAAACGGAAACTGACAAATCATTTTGCCTTTGGCCTCGACCTGGCTGCATACTTCACTGCATACAAGCTTAAACAGGAACAAGGCAAGACCGTACCCGACACCATACTGAACATCCGTGAGAAAATCCAGGTAAATACGGCTGCCGCTTCTGCCTATTTCAGGATAAATGCCGGAAGACGTGGTAATTATATAGGAAATTACCTCGATTTGGGCGCATATGGCGGTTGGAATATGGTAAAAAAGCATAAAACAACCAACGAAAATGCGGATGGCGAAAAGGTAAAGGTTCTGACAGGTAAACTGAAATATGTCGAGAATTTCTCGTACGGCTTAATGGCAAGGCTCGGCGTAAGCCGTTATGCACTTACAGCCAGGTACAGGTTAAGCGATATTTTTACAGCATCATCTCAAATGCCCGAATTACCCCGGCTGGTGGTTGGGTTAGAGGTTGGGTTGTTCCGATAATCCGGAATTATACTTGTACAAAATTCTGCTTCCGGGAAGAAAACAAAAAAAGCTGCCATTAACCGGCAGCTTTTTTTGTATAGATTCAACCCGTAATTAGGGGTTATTCAAACATAACTTTTTGATTCCAGACCGAATTGGTGGTGGTAAGCCTCAGGAAATAGGTTCCTTTATACGAAGACGGGAATGAATAATTTAGAACATTTTCGCCGTTGGTAAGCTGGATTGAACGTTCAAAAAGAAGTTTTCCGGTTATGTCGATTAGTTGTACCGATCCTTTGTCTTCTGAAGGAAGGAAGCAAGAAACACTTACGTTACCATTCTGAACAGGGTTAGGGAATACAAGCAGCCTGTTGTTGACTGAAGTTTCGTTGATTCCAATTCCACCTGCAACGCTGATGTATATTTTAGCAGTAGCATATAATGCAGGCGAAGCCTGGTATGCGATTCTATACGTAATTGAATCGTTTCCTTTAAATCCTGCATTTGGAAGATAGCCGATTACATTTGGATTGCTGAAAGGGATATATGCATTACCGTTTACTGACTGTGTTTCGATGCTTACTGTAACAGGAGCTTGTTTCACATCGTTTAACAATACCGATACGATAACAGCCAGCTCGGCTGTAGTATTGGCCAGGTCGTTAACA
>CAIJPI010000314.1 GCA_903822525.1 uncultured Bacteroidales bacterium
ATAATGCCTGAGGCTTTCCGCACATATTATGTTAACGATTACAAAGGCTCATTTTTATACCAGGATATGTTTGTAAAAGAGTTGGTTCCTTACATTGATAGCCTTTTCCGGACAATTGCCGACAGGCAGCACCGTGCTGTAATGGGATATTCGATGGGAGGCTTCGGAGCTCTGAACCTGCACCTGAAACACCCGGATGTATTTGGAACAGCTCTTCCCCTGAGCATTTCGGTACGAACCGATGAACAATACAGTACCGAAGATGCTTCCGGCTGGGATGATCAGTGGGGTCGCCTTTTTGGAGAACCTGGTCTGAAAGCGGCTGATCGGATCACTGAATATTACAGGCAGAATAGCCCTTTCCATTTGCTTGCCCAAATGCCGGTATCGGATATAAAGTACCTTAACATTTACATCGATAACGGCGACAAGGAGCAAACGCTTTGCCGCAGCAACGAGGAATTGCACATTATGATGCGGAAACTGAATATTCCTCACGAATTCCGTGTGCGTGAAGGAGGGCACAGTTTTGAGTATTGGTGTTCGGCTTTGCCCAATGCACTCCGGTTTATCAGCGATGCATTTAATGCCAGGCCTTATCGCGGTGATAAAGCGGAGATGGCTGCAATTAAACCAATACAAGAAAAGCAAGTCCGGATAATCACTGTAAACGGCAAGCAACTTTATGCTTATGTTCCGGCTGAATACGACCAGACCAACCGGTATTATCCGGTAATCTACCTTGCAGGCACTTATTCAGTTTCACAGTGCCGGTCGATTGCATCGGTTGTTGACCATACAATAGTGGCTAACAATATATGCCCGATGTTGCTGGTATTTTTACCCGAAAATACGCTGACTCAAATAAAAACTGCTATTCCCGCGATGGAAGAAAAGCTCAGAATCCGCAAAGGGTATAGGTTCCGTGCTTTGGCGGGATACAAGGATGCAGCAGCTGAGGTATGCCTTGCCGGTATAAACCAGGAACAGTTCAGATCTATTATTCTTGCAGATGCTTACCTGTTGAATGACAGCATATCCACTTTATTCCCATCTCCGACACCAAAAACCCTTCTGAGCACTTCTTTCTTTATCGATGCCCCTGACAAAGGCAAATATTACGAAGGCAACGGGAATGCACACATGCTGTTGCGCGACATGGAAATGCAGCACGAATACCGGGTTCGGGAAGGAGAAGGAGGGTTTGAATGGTTCCTTGCGGGCCTGCCTGAGATAATCGCATTTACAGCAAAAAGATTTCACAAATAGTTCAAATTAATACTAACTAAAACAAACAACCATGTTTATCGTAAGTAGTTACACACTGGCAGTCGTTCTCTGCTTTATCACCATGCTTTGCTGGGGATCGTGGGCCAACACCCAGAAAATAGCAGCGAAAAGCTGGCGTTTCGAACTCTTTTACTGGGATTATGTGTTGGGAATACTCCTGTTTTCCCTGCTGTTCGGATTCACTTTCGGAAGTACCGGAACCGTTGGGATGAACTTTTCGGAGAGTATCAGGCAGGCAAGTACTTCCAGTATCTTAAATCCAATACTAGGGGGTATCATTTTTAACCTTTCGAACATACTGCTGGTTGCGGCCATTTCAGTTGCCGGAATGGCAATTGCATTTCCTGTGGGAGTTGGAATATGCATGGTTTTGGGAGTGCTTATCAATTACATGGCCACCCCAAAGGGCGATCCAATGTTACTTTTTATCGGCGTAGGGATCGTGGTAGTTGCCATTATTCTGGATGCGCTGGCATATAAAAAGCTTGCTATCAGCGAGAAGAAAACATCGACAAAAGGAATTATTCTTTCTGTTGCAGCTGGATTTCTGATGGCCTGGTTTTTCCGTTTCGTGGCAAGCGCTATTGCTGTTGACCCGGCAAATACCGCCGCAGGATTATCCGAAGCCGGAAAACTGACTCCTTATGCAGCCTTTTTCTTTTTTGTAATCGGCATTGTTGTCAGCAATTTCCTGTTCAACACCTACCTGATGAAAAAGCCTATCGAAGGTACTGCCGTAAATTTCACACAATATTTCCAGGGCAACTTCCGGAGTCATTTATCCGGTATAATCGGTGGAATGATATGGGCGCTGGGAACTTCCCTGAGCCTGTTAGCAGCAAACAAGGCCGGATATGCAATATCGTTCGGACTTGGACAAGGTGCAACTATGATCGGCGCTTTCTGGGGTGTATTTATCTGGAAAGAGTTTAAAGGTGCCAACAAGTCAATAAATACTTTACTTGCTTTTATGTTCCTGCTGTTCACAGTAGGACTGGCCCTGATTATAGTGGCCGGAAACAATTGAATTCACTAACCCAAACATAATTATTAACCCTAAACCAATTCACAATGAAAAAACAATTCTATTACCTGGCACTGGCTGTTATTATGGCCATTCCATTCTCTTCGTGCAAGAAGGACAATACTGATCCACCTTCGGTTAGCACTACTGCAGTTACCGGAATATCCGGGACATCCGCATCATCAGGCGGGGATATTGCTTCTGAGGGAAGCGCAGCTGTAACCGCCCGTGGCGTATGCTGGGGCACAACTGCTAATCCTACTATTGCCGATGCAAAGACTTCTGACGGCACCGGAATTGGCTCATTTACGAGCAACATTACCGGATTAACCCCGGGAACACTTTACCATCTGCGTGCTTATGCTACCAATTCGAACGGAACAGGTTACGGCAACGAGATAACTTTCTCAACATCGTACCTTATTAAATCCATTAGTTTTGTAGCCGATTGGGCTGGCGGAACTGAATTGTGGGACTTTTCGTACGATGCCACTACTAAAGCAGTTACCAAGTTCGAAAACTACTGGGAAGGTGCTCTCGATAAAACCATTACCTACGATTATTCAGTTGCCGGTAAGTTGACACTGATGAAAGGCACCGAAGTTTATGGCGTGTATGATCTTAATGCTCAAGGGTATATTACTAAAGATCCTGATGGAAATACTTTCACCTATGATGCTGATGGCTTCCTTTCAAAGTATTATGAGCATTGGGATAATGCCGACCACCTGAAATATGAAACCGTTATCACAAACGGCAACATTGCAAAAATCACCACTTACGATGATGATGGAACAACAGCAAAAAAAATCAAAGAGTTTACTTATACCACCGGCGACAACGTAAACGGCATCCACCAGGCTAACGCACTGGATTCAGATTGGAAACCTATTGGAAACTTTTATGGCAAACCAAGTGCAAAACTGGTTGATTTCTTCGAATACTGGGATCCACGCAATTCACCAATAAGTAAATCGAAATCGTCCCTGACCTATTCATTTGATGCTAAAAGCAGGCCTTCGGTTGTTACAAAAACACTAACAGATTTTACCACTGAAGTGTGGACCTACACATACTTTGAATAACATTTATTAAAACTCAGATTTGTTGTTCGGTCTGGTACACATAGCATCAGGCTGGACAATAAATTTGGTTTGATTTAGGATTGACTATTGAGAAGAAGAGGTTAACCGTTTATTGCAGAAACGGTTACCTCTTTCTTTTACCTTTACGACAGAACATTTCTGTTTTGCAGATAAGCTACACCCCAATTATTTATTGAATCCTAAAGTTTAATATAAAAACCCATGAGCGAAACTATGCTGGCTTTACTAGGCTTGGGGATGATTACAACTTTTATAACACTCATCATGACCAAGCGGCTTTCGCCACTGGTTGCACTGACGCTGATTCCAATTTTGTTCGGGCTCTTTTCGGGAACCGGCGCCGGCTTAGGTAAAATGATGGAAGATGGGCTGAAAGCTACTGCTCCTACAGGTGTATTGCTCATGTTCGGAATCCTTTATTTTGGGCTTATGTTCGAAGTTGGTCTTTTTGAACCCTTGATCATTAAGATATTACAATTTGCTAAAGGTGATCCTTTAAAAGTTATCATGGGTACATGCATCCTTGCTTTAATCGTTGCATTGGATGGTGACGGTGCAGCAACCTATCTGATCATCGTGGGGGCTATGCTTCCGGTATATAAACGCCTTGAAATTAACCCGCTTATTCTGACTGCCATTCTCACCCTGTGTGTGGGCATTATGATTAAACTGCCCTGGACAGGGGCTAATGCAAGGGTATTGAGCGCATTGCACCTCAATCCAACCGAACTTTTTAATCCCCTTATTCCTGGTATGCTGGCATCTATTGTATGGGTATTATTTGTTGCTTACATCTTCGGAAAAAAAGAACGAAAACGATTAGGAATAACACATATAGAAATACCCGAAAGTAAGGAAATCAAGAATAAAAAAATCTACTTTACCAATCTGCTGCTGACCGTTGTACTGATTGTTGCATTGGTTTCAGGCATATTCCCGGTTGCCATTACATTTATGCTTGGCCTTGCCATTGCTTTGATTATCAACTTCCCGGATCTCGAGGATCAGCGAAAGAAACTGGCTGCACATGCCGGGAGTGCTTTATCAGTTGGTTTGATGGTGTTTGCGGCTGGTATATTTACAGGTATATTGTCGGGAACCGGAATGCTGGATGCCATGGCTCAAAGCTTTATCCGCATTATTCCTGAATCGCTGGGACCCAACATGGCTGTTATTACAGGCATAACTTCAATGCCTTTCACTTATTTTATCAGCAATGACGCTTATTTTTATGGGATTGCTCCATTAACTGCAGTCACCGCTTCGCATTTCGGAGTGTCAGCAGTTGAAATCGGACGTGCTTCGCTTTTAGGACAATCTGTTCACATGCTGAGTCCACTGGTAGCATCTACATACTTGCTGGTTGGTCTGGCGGGAGTTAGTTTTGAAGCACATCAGCGTTTCACATTAAAATGGGCTATTGCAACAACATTGGTCATGCTGCTGGTTTCTATTTTAACCGGTGCCATCAGTTTTCATTTTGCTTAAATTTAAGCTCCGGCTCACCTTATTAAAACCCAAAACTTCCTCTCCATACTTCCCAAAACGGATTCGGATTAGCTATTCAGTTCTTCCCTTTCCGGAAGTACCTTATGGATAAGACAATTGTTAATTTATTGTATATAGATACTGTTTTAAAAATAGAGATGTTTATATCGATAAACTAACATATTATTGTTTTTGGATATGAAAAGGATACTGGTTGTAGCGGTGCTAAGTTTGGGATTATGGACAAGCTGTTCAAAATATGGCACTACTGATGCCTATACTCCTTCGTGCAGCGGCACAGCAAAATCATATATGACAGACGTTGCTCCCATTATTTCGTCGTCATGTGGCGGCTGCCATGGGAATCTGAGCTCCTATTCACAATTGTTTTCATCGCGGAACTCGGTGCGGAATGCAGTTGTAAGCGGTAACATGCCCCGCAGAAGTAGCCTGTCGACAGCACAAAAAGATGCCATTGTCTGCTGGATTGATACTGGCGCAGCCAACAATTAATCCGAGAGGCGTTATTGTAGTGACAGGTTTTTAAACGCCTGTTTTCCCGGGTCAGTGTTTATTTCTCATTCCGAAGTGCACATTCTAAAGTGTTTTACAAAGCCTTAGATGTAGAAAATTCTTACGAAACTATAGGAATAACCAGCAACATGACCGGAAGGCTTACCAGTAGAATTACCGATGACCATCCGATAATATGGATCACAGGTTTATTCACATGTTTGCCATTATCTTTTTAATGTTGATAATGCCTTAAAGTCAGAGGTGCAAAGCACAATATTTAAGATCTTTGCTTCTGAGAAACTATACCATGCAGTATAGTTGAATTGTTTGCTTCTCACTGCCTTTTTTGCAGTTTATCTTTATTTTGAATTTATTAATACGCGAAATATACAAATGGCAACTCATAACCACGAACACAAGACCAAATGGGTCGTAATGCTGACGGCCGTCACCATGGTGGTCGAAATCATTTTTGGTTTGACAACCCGGTCGATGGCTCTGCTGGCCGATGGCATTCATATGGGATCGCATGTTTTTGCCATAGGGTTAAGCTGGCTGGCCTATGTGATGGTCAGAAGGCTGGCTGCAAATCAGGATTTTAAAGGGGATTCGGGTAAGATATTATCCCTGTCGGGCTACAGCAGCGGAATCATGCTATTGATCTTCGCTTTTGTAATCCTTGTGGGAGCCGTACAGCGGCTTTATCATCCTTCGGTTATACTTTATAAAGAGGCTATTCTGGTAGCAGTTATTGGTTTGCTTATCAATATCGCAAGTGCTTTCCTGCTGCATCACGACCACGAACATTCCGACCATAATATCCGTGCTGCTTATTTGCATGTAATTGCCGATGCCCTTACCAGTGTAACAGCCATTATTGGATTAACCGGTGCCATGATCTGGAATATTGTATGGCTCGATGCCCTGGGAGCGATAATAAGTTCATTTGTTATTATCAGGTGGTCAGTCAGGTTGCTGAAGGATTCGGGAAAAGTTTTACTCGATATGGAATAATCTTAGAAGCCATAGCTGGCTATTATAAAGCCTTCGTAATGTACCGGGCTGTTTTAGGTTATGATTCAGCAGAAGTCTGGGCCTCATTTAAACCTCAACCCAAAGAAATTTATACCAGCTGAATTATTAAAGAAGGTTCTGTTTAAGGAAAATGTGGAAAATCATTTGTGCTAAGTGCAAAGTGCTCAGTGCTCAGAGAGTATATAGCAGACAAGCTACAGGATTGATAAATACAAATAAATGATGCTAAGCACTGAGCACTATGCACAATGCACTATATAACAGAATCAATTCCTGCTACAATATTCTAAAACAGAACCTTAAAGAATAAGAAAATTAAAAAGACCTGTTTATATAATTGGCTGTTTCCTTACAATCTTAATTATAGCCACAAAGGCACAAAAAAGGCACAAAAAATTAATTCTTCCTCATATTATTCAATGGTTTTCACGTTCTCCTGTGACTTTTTTTGTGAATTTCAGTGCTTTAGTGCCTTGGTGGCAAAAACAGAACCTTCATGCATAACAAGGAATTCGATTTACTTATCTGCTTGCAGGAAAAACTTAACATGCCCTTACGTGTTTAAATAGAGAATTAATACAAGAAACAGAATTTATGAAATCAAACAAATTATTTACTTCTGCAAAAACAGGATCTGTTGAACTGGCAAATCGTGTTGTTATGGCTCCTATGACCAGGTGCCGGGCAATAGGCAATGTGCCTAATGACCTGGTAGCTGAATATTATAAACAACGTTCGGGTGCCGGATTAATAATTACTGAAGGGGTTTCCCCTTCGCCTAACGGACTGGGGTATGCGCGTATACCGGGTATATTTAACAGTCAGCAGGTCGAAGGCTGGAAAAAAGTAACTTCAGCTGTACACAAGGAAGGATCAAAAATCTTTATTCAATTTATGCATAGCGGCAGGATCAGCCATTCCCTGAATATGCCTCAAGGATCGCAGGTACTTGCTCCTTCGGCTGTAAAAGCAGCCGGACAGATGTGGACCGATTCGCAGCAAATGCAGGATTTTCAGGAGCCAAAAGCTATGACCGCTGAAGACCTGGCACTTACTAAAGCAGAATTTGTTACAGCAGCAAAAAATGCTATGGAAGCCGGTTTCGACGGAGTTGAGTTGCATTCGGCAAACGGATACCTGCTCGAGCAGTTCCTGTCGCCGGTAAGCAATATCCGCACCGATAATTATGGAGGGAGCATCGAAAACCGCTGCCGTTTTGTTTTAGAAATTGCTGCTGCAGTAGCAGAAGCCATTGGAAAAGAAAACACTGGCATTCGTTTATCACCCTACGGAGTAGCCAGTGATATGCCACACTATCCCGAAATTGATGCTACCTACGATTATCTTTCGACACAACTTAACAACATCGGGATAGCATACATACATCTTGTCGATCATTCAGCCATGGGTGCACCTGCTGTGCCGCTGGAAATAAAAAAACTGATCCGCAGCAATTTTAAAAATACTCTGATCCTGGCAGGCGGTTACAATCATGAAACCGCAGAGGCGGCTATCGAAAGTGGCCTTGCTGATCTGGTGGCCTTTGGAAGACCATTTATCAATAATCCTGACCTGGTTGATCGCTTTAAAACGAACAGCCCTTTATCGGAGGATCTGAAAATGGATCTGTTTTATGCCGCTGATGAGAAAGGATATACTGACTACCCTGCTTTTCAGACTGTCAGCGAATAATTACCGAACAGCTTAATGGTCGTAAAAAGAACGTTAAATAATTAGCGTAAATCATGGGTGCCGGGTGCTGAGGCTAAATGCTGAGGTGACCGGTGCCATGCGCTGATTAGGTTCAATTCACAGGCTTTATATTACGGCTCAAAATTGCTGGTGGTAATATTAAACGGTACTTTTTAAATACTGCTCAAAAGCAGCATTCCAGTCAGCTGTGTTACCGGGTTCATATTTTTTTTGCTTGAATGACTTAGCGGTAATTTCGCGTATTTCGGACACATTTTTAACTATACCCAGGGCTTGTGCCTGCACCAGAATATTGCCGGCAGCCGTTGTCGAATCAGGAGATACAATAACCTGAACACCACAACAGTCAGCGGTTAACTGGCAGAGAAATTCGTTATAAAACGGCTCACCACTCAGATAAAGAACCGAAGGTTTTATTCCACGCAGCGATTCAATCTGGCCCGATACGGACCTGAATTTCAAGGTAAGTCCTTCGGCTATGCTCCTTATTATTTCACCATGCGTCTGTGGTATATTCTGAGCGGTTGTTTCGCAATACGCCGCTATAGCTGCGGGCATATCTTCTGCCTGCTGAAAAGAAGGGTGCGCCGTATCGATAACACAAACAAATGGTTTTGCATCGGCGGCCAGTGTCATCATTTCCTCAAACGTATACTTATTACTTTCCCAGTCCTCGCTGCATTGCTGAAGCATTATGAAACCATCAATATTTTGCTGTACCCTGAACACATGCCCTGCTCCACCGTGATTGGTAAAGTTTAACTGCTGCGATTTTTTGGTAATGATGGGCATACGCGATTCAAAACCCATCTGGCATGAACTGCCGGCCTGAATATAAGCCCAGTTATCGCCTGTTGCCGGTACAGCAGCTACTTCCGAAGCTATATCATGCGAAGCAACCGCAACAACCGGAATCCGCGCCATGCCGGTGGCATACGAAACCTGGTTTGAGATACTTCCGGTTACGGTACCGGGTTCAGCAATACGGGGCATGATCACCACAGGGATAGCTGCTTTTCGCAGTACATCGTGATCCCACATCCTTTTTACAGGGTTGTATACCTGCGAAGTTGCAGCCATGCTGAATTCGGTTTGTATCACTCCTGTGAGCAGGTAATTAAAAATATCGGGAATAAAAAGCAGGTGCTTTGCCTTTTTGAGTGGCTCATAACCAGCCTGTTTCATTGCAAAAAGCTGAAAAAGGGAGTTTGCCGGCAAAACCTGAACGCCTGTCTGTCCATAGATTTTATCAGCCGACATCAGGGCTGTAAAAGCGTCGACGCTGCCATCGGTTTTACTGCTATCGTGCATCAGCGCGGGCGAAAGAATTCCGTCGTCACCCATCAGCGAAAAATCAGCTCCCGGTGAAGTGATGCCTATGCTTTCGACAGGCTGATCGTTCTCGGCAACCAGACTCAGGGTTTTCTTTATTTCCTTAAATATCAGTTCTGTATTCCAGTAGTTATTGCCGTCGGCCAAAACCGGAGCATAATCGAAACGATGGATTTCTCTGAGATTCAGAATGCCGTCAGTAAGTTCGCCAAGCATGGCGCAACCGCTGCCGGCTCCAAGATCGATGGCAAGGAATGTATTTTTCATATGCTTTTCAGTAAAGGTGCAATTAACACATAAAATGAAAGCTATTCAAGAAAATGAAACGACCGTTTATATGACAGCCGAAACACTTTTCAAATCTTCATTCTTTTATATGTTATTCATTTTGAAGAAACCAGCCGGTTTGCTAAATTAGCCTTTGATTTTTAAGCGAACCAGTTCGCCGATTTTTTCGATCGGGATACGTTCCTGCAACATGGTGTCGCGATCGCGGATGGTGACTGTGTTATCTTCGAGAGTCTGATGATCGACCGTTATGCAATAAGGTGTACCTATAGCATCGTGGCGGCGATAGCGTTTGCCGATTGAATCTTTCTCTTCGTACTGGCACATATAGTCGTACTTGAGGGTATCCATGATTTCACGGGCTTTTTCGGG
>CAIJPI010000315.1 GCA_903822525.1 uncultured Bacteroidales bacterium
AATGCTGCTTACCAAGCCTGTAACCGATATTGAAATTATCGTAGCTAAATACCTTGCCGCTCTTGTGCTGGTCCTTTTTGCCCTGCTGCCCACTCTTGTGTATTATGTTACTGTATACAAACTCGGTATGCCTCCCGGCAATATTGATCAGGGCGGAACATGGGGGTCGTATATAGGATTATTTTTCCTTGGTGCAGGTTTTACTGCTATCGGAGTTTTTGCATCATCCGTTTCAGGAAACCAGATTGTTTCGTTTCTCATTGCTGTATTCCTTTGCGGTTTTATGTACACCGGCTTCGAACTTATTTACAACCTGTCGGTATTTGGTTCATTTGGATTGTTCGTCAGTCAACTTGGCATCAATGCGCATTACACAGGAATGAGTCGTGGGGTGATTGATACCCGCGATGTATTGTATTTTTTAAGTCTTATAACTTTATTCCTGATGCTTACCCGCTTCAGTCTCGAACGCAGAAAATGGTAAACCTGTTTGCATTAGGCAAGCTGAAAAAAGATGTTGTATGACAGAGAACAGAAAAAATATCAGGCGTAACAGTTTTATGCAGCTGGCAATAGGCCTTGCCATAATTGTGATGCTGAATATTATAAGCTCATTTGCATTCTACCGCCTTGATCTCACAAGCGAAAAGCGTTATACCCTTTCCGCCTCAACACGTAAGATGCTGAAAGAATTAAAGGATGTAGTTTATTTTAAAGTATATCTTGAAGGTGAATTTCCGGCCGGTTTCAAGCGTCTTCATAACGAAACGCGTGAAATGCTGAACCAGTTCAGGGCTTATTCGGATAATATTCAGTACGAATTTATTGACCCTACTTCCGGGAAAGATAAAAAAGAGCATGAAGCATTGTATGCACAACTTGCGCAGAGCGGTCTAAATCCCACTGAATTGCAGGTTAAAGAGGAAGCCGGGATAAGCAAAAAAATCATTTTCCCCGGGGCAGTAGTTTCCTATATGGGAAAAGAAATGGCACTTGACCTCCTGCTTACGCAGGTTGGCAGGCCCCCTGATGAAGTGCTGAATAATTCGGTTCAGGCCCTCGAATTCGGGCTTACTAACGTGATACGTAAACTCAGCGTATCGCAAAAGCCTAAAATTGCTTTTATCGAAGGGCATGGCGAATTGACAGCAGCTTATACCTCAAGTATCGAAACTGCCCTGAGCGAATATTACGATATTGAGCACGTACGTATCGACGGGCAGCTGTCGGCATTAACAAAACATACTCCGAAAGGCAAAAATTTATCTGAGTATACACTCAAAAATAAATATAAAGCTATCATTGTTGCAAAGCCTGACTCGATATTTGCAAAAAACGAACGCGATAAATTTATTATCGATCAGTTTGTGATGCGCGGAGGTAAGGTTTTATGGCTTATTGACCCGGTGTCGGCTGAAATGGACAGCCTTCAGAAAACCGATCATACTGTTTCGTTAACCAAAGATGTGAACCTCGACGATATGTTTTTTAATTATGGAGTGAGGCTCAACAGCAACCTGATTGTGGATATGAATTCACTGCCCATACCTGTAGTAGTCGATCAGAAAGGGAATCAGAAACTTATTCCATGGTTGTTTTTTCCGGTTCTTATTCCTACATCCGCAAATCCTATTGTGAGGAATCTCAACGCAGTTAAAACAGAATTTGTAAGCAGTATCGATACCCTTGACACGCCAGGGATTAAAAAAACAATCCTGCTATCAACATCACGGTATTCAAGGGTTCTGAATACTCCTGTCATGGTAAGTCTTAGCTTTCTGTACCAGCAACCCGATGTAACCCAGTTTAATCAGCCATACCAGCCCGTAGCTGTTCTACTCGAAGGCGAGTTTCCTTCCTTGTTTCTCAACAGGCTGCCACCTGAAATAGCTTCAGCCCCTGAAGTAGGATTTGTAGAAAAGAGTTCAAAAACATCCATGATAGTAGTTGCTGACGGGGATATTATTAAAAACCAGCTTCAACCCGGCCCTCAGGGGCCGACACCTCTGCCTCTGGGTTACGATAAGTATACAGGTCAGCAGTTTGGCAACAAAGACTTTATTCTCAATGCTATGAATTACCTTTGTGATGACTCAGGTTTGCTTTCGGTACGCTCGCGCGATGTAAAACTCCGTACCCTGGATGCTGCGCGGGTAGATGCTGAGCGGCTTACATGGCAGCTGGTTAACACTATAATACCTATTCTTCTGGTGCTTATCTTTGCTTTGGTACAAGGCTTTTTGCGAAAACGCAGATATACAGGTAGTTATTAGTTGGTGGTGAAATGTGAAGCCAGCCTTCGATTGTTAACAGAACAATTTAGGGTGACTTAAAGTGAAGAATGAATTTTTGAGAATGAATAATTCTGTTGTCTGCCTTTTTCGCTTTCCTTGCAGCACTTAGTGCTTTTAAAAACAAAATACAGCTTGCTAAAATGAAAAAAAACAAAATATCAATTATTGTACTTGTTGTACTCGCTTTCCTGGCTGCGGTTTTGCTGGTTACCAACACACAGGGGACGTTCCGTAAACAAAGCAACTCATTTGCTGTCAGCGATACTGCCAATATCACGAAATTTTTTTTAGCTGATAAAAATAATAACACCGTTAAAGTTGAGCGTTTGGCAAACGGGAAGTGGTTGCTTAACGATAAATATGAAGTTAATCCTACCATGGTGGAAGTGATGCTGAAAACCTTTATCGGCATAGATGTTAAAGCTCCTGTTGCAAAGTCGAAGCGTAATACCATCATACGCCTGATGGCAGGCAAATCAGTGAAAATAGAGATTTACCAGAAAGTGTATCGTATAAATTTATTTGACCGCATAAAACTGTTTCCACACGAGAAGAATACCCGTACGTATTATGTAGGCGATGCAACCATGGACAACAGCGGTTCTTTTATGCTGATGGAAGGTAGCGAAGATCCCCATATTGTGTATCTGCCGGGATTCAGAGGGTTTGTGACAACACGCTATTCAGCCATGGAAGCCGACTGGCGCAGTCATTCAGTTTTCAAGCTGAGAGTTCCTGAAATACGCAGCGTAAACGTGAAGTTTAATGATGCTCCCGAAAGCTCATTTATGATAAACAATCAGAATAACCGCAGCTTTACACTCACTTCACTGATTGATAACCGGAATATTGAGCAGTTTGATACGCTAAAGCTGGTTGAGTACCTCAGTCGTTACAAAAACCTTAATTATGAGCGGATTCTCGATGTGATGACAAAATCAAAGCTGGATTCGATTTTGTCATTGACACCTACGTTCGAAATTTCAGTAACGGATATTCTCGGGAAAACTCATTCGCTCAAAACCTGGAAACGTAAAGCTGATTTTGGACAGCTGGATTTGGATGGCAACCAGGCTGAATGGGATTTGGAGCGTATGTATGGAATGCTCGATAATTCACAGCCACTGGTTTCGGTGCAGTATTTTGTTTTCGGCGATGTAGTTGTTCCCCTGCAGTGGTTTCTGCGAAATAATACAAAGGCGCAAACCAGGAAATGATAGCCCGGGAGAAGGAATAATACTGCTTGGCTTAGCTTTGATTCATGCTCAGAATGCCGGAATCGGATTCAGAGTCAGAATTTACCACGAAAGAATCTCTTTCAGAGATGATGTTGCCCGAAAAGATTTTATACGTTTTTAGCATTCTATTATGGAACAGATATTAAAAAACAGCAGGGTATTGGTGACTGGCGGAGCCGGTTTTATTGGTTCAGCGCTTATTGAGACTTTGTTATCGAATGAAAATGAAGTTGTTTGCCTTGATAATCTGGCAACCGGCAAGCGGGAAAATTTAGCAGATTTTATCGGCAATAAGAATTTCTGTTTTTTGGAAGGGGATATACGCAATCTGGCTGATTGCCAGAAAGCTGCTGACGGCGTTCAGTATGTTCTGCACCAGGCCGCTTTAGGTTCTGTGCCCCGTTCGGTAAAAGATCCGATAACATCAAATGACGTTAATGTTTCCGGTTTTCTGAATATTATCACCGCTGCACGTGATGCCGGCGTAAAACGATTTGTTTATGCTTCGAGCTCATCGGTATACGGCGATCATCCTGCATTGCCAAAATTTGAAGAAAATACCGGCAACCCGCTCTCTCCTTATGCTGTTACCAAAAAAGTAAATGAGCTGTATGCTAAAGTATTCGGCGAATTGTATGGAATGGAAACCCTTGGATTGCGTTATTTTAATGTCTTTGGACGCCGCCAGGATCCTGATGGTCAATATGCAGCAGTAATTCCACGCTTTGTGAAATCACTGATTCAGCATGAAGCACCTGTGATTTTTGGTGATGGCAGTCAAACGCGCGACTTTACCTATATCGAAAATGTGGTGCAGGCTAACCTGCGGGCAGCAACAGCCAGCAATCCCGACGCGTATAATACAGCCTATAATGTGGCATTCGGCGATCGCGTAACCCTGAATGAACTCTATACTATGCTGCGCGACGGACTTGCGAAATTTGATCCGGAAATAGCAGGAATTAATCCTGTTTATAACGATCCCCGACAGGGCGATATTCCTCATTCGCTGGCATCCATCGAAAAAACATCGCGCCTGCTTGGATATGCTCCACAGTTTAACCTGAAACAAGGTTTGGAGCACTCAGTGAAGTGGTATTGGGAGCACCTGAAATAGAAAATGATTTTTGTATTTCCATATTGGAAATATATGTTAATCAATAGTATAGTGGTTAAAATTCAATTCGCTGATTGAACTTATTGAGGTGTTTTGACAAAAATAATTTAATTCACCACTATTTTACCCGTTTTCACTTCATTCAGGCTGATAACCCTGCAGATATATAATCCGGGTGCTACTTTATTCCCGAAGCTGTTACACAAATCCCATTCGAACGAAAACCGGCTGTTCATTATCCTGTAGTTGTCGTGCAGCAGGATAACTGTGTTACCATTCAGATCAACAATGGATATTTTTACTGCACCGCTCTCATTCATTGTGAAAGTAAGACATACTTTATCAATTGCAGGGTTAGGGTATACCTCAAGCATTTCTGTCTTTGAAAATGCTTCATTAATCCCGATCATATCCCTCTTTATCCCGAAAAAATCGAGATACTTCTGCATAAGTTTTGGCCGGGTTGATTCAGGATTTGTGCCAAGCATAGCTGCGAATTCAAATAAACTGCCGATGGTTTTATAGGTGCCGGCATCGTTGGCCACACTGCAGGGATAGCCATCACCCTCAAAAAGGCTGAACGCCTGCCACAGCGGTTGCATGTAGAAAAAGCCGGCAAAAACACTGGAAGGCGTATAAGCCATGCCTTCGGTAAACGAGCCTGGAGTGCCTGCAAGAGTATCATAAACATGAAGTTTGTTTATAGCCTCGATGTTAAACCTGGGCTGCAGCACGGTTAGAAGATCATCGCGCCATAAAGTCCGGCTTTCGATGTAAATATTCCCTCCCTGGTCGAGATAATCTGCGAGCACAATGCCTTCCGAATAGCTTAGAACATGCCTGTCGCTATTTTTCCCGAGGTTTATAAACAGCGACTGATATTCATCCATATTGTTAGTAAGCACAGTCTTATAATCTGATAAATATCCAAGATCTTTAATTTGTTGCCAGATGGCAGGAGCTGATGCGCGGTTTTTGTCGAGATCAATTACAAGTGCCGGGGCCTTTCCTATCCTGATATAAATGGTATCAATAAGTTGTACATGGTTTTCGGCTGACAATGTGATCACCACCGGATAGCAGCTTCCCAGGGCAATGCTGTCGGATGCTTTAATCTCAAATTCAATACTTGATTTCTGGCCGGGCACTATCATTCCAATAAATTGCAAGTCGGCCGACAGTAGCTTTATATGTGTGTCAGGAAGCAAAATCCTTACGTCAACATCCTTCGCTGTCGAATGTCCTATGTTGGTGGCTTTGTATTGCAGCCAGTTAGTTTCGCCAGGCCGAAGCAATTCTTGAAACGGTTTCTTGCTGCAAAGCTCAACTGTTTTCAATAATGGTGATGAAATCTGGGTAGCAATACTTCGATTCCATTTAAGGAGGCCGCTGCTGATTGAAAGATTCATCAGGAAGGCATGGCCGTCGGGTGAAGCAGTTGAAGTACTGAATTGAAAGGCATCAGGAACGATAATTCTGGCATGTGGACCTAGTGCAATTGCTGATTCTGCAGTATCCTGCTGTACGATAAATTCGTCGCTGATTTTCAGAACCGCCATTATGTCCGTATACATGCTGTTTGTGAGATTGGTAAGCAACAGGTCGGCTCTCGCATTTTCACCCCTGTCAGGTATTGAATCGTTGCCGCTGTGAAGCTTTATTTCTGCAAGAATTCCCGATGATAGCAACAGAACTTTCTCATTGCTCACATTCCTGTAATCAGTTACTTTGACCGGGATTGTATAGGTCAGCTTTCCATCGGCAGGCAAACACTCTACCAGGCCGGTTTTACTGATACTCAGATTACCTGGAACCGTTGCCGGGATATATTCAGACTGAGTATACTGGTTGGCTTCATAATCAGTATGGTAAACCGATAAATCATAATTCTGCTTGTCGCCATCCGAAATTCCGGAGTGAAAAAGCTCATAAGCGGCAAGCTGTATATTCCCATGGTTCAGGGTGATTGTTCCGTCCGCTGAAAGCTTAGCACGGAATTCGCAGGGGAAATAAGTCTCTCCAAGTTTTTTACTTAGCTTCCAGCAAAAAGTGGTAGTTCCGGGCTCTGCTTGAACCCATGCTCCTTCATTACTGTTGTATACATTCAGGTTTTGATTGGTAAGGGGTGCAATAAGGCGGAAACTCCTGAGCAATAAGTTTTCCTCAGAGAGGTAAGGCCATGGAATAATATCAGTTGTAAATTGCAGGTATCCGTTATTAATATTTACAAAAACGGTATCGTAATTCCTGCCGTAAAACGGAAATGGAAATCCCAGCGCCACCGCGACAATGCTATCGGAAGGACTCTGTGCCGAAAGTTTCGTGCCCGAAAAAGCTGGCATGGGCTTATTGCTGTTAATCTTTGTGTAAGCATAATTTAATGACCAATTGTAGGGCATTTGTCCGCCAGCGGCTGAAAGTTGGGTGGTATATGCCTGACCTGCAACAAAAGGTACCGGTTCGCTATCATTAATCCTCACATTATCAATATCCGGTTTCACGATTACTTTTGCATACGTAACATCATTATTGGAAATATCAACCGGGGTTTGCTGGCATGCAAATGTATGTGGAGGTGAGGTGCTGTAATCAAGTACTGCCAGGTATTCAATCCGGCCGTTTGCCTGTGAATAAGGATCATTTTCGTCAACAGTGAGGAAAAACCCTGTATCCCTGCCCTTTTGAACGTAACTCAACAAAGGTGTAATATCAAGTCCGAATTCAATGGTTCTGAGTGTATCCTCGTTTCCGGGACCCTGCATAGGGAAATTTCCTCCCTGGAAATTGAATATAGGGAAATCAAGTATATGCTCAGGTACAAGGGATGCCGGATCAGCCGAAATACCTGCACGAACCCGAATTGAACTTCGCTGGGTATCCTTAATCCTGATTTTCATAGTCAGCAGCGGAGTATAGTCGGGCTTAACTTTTACCACATGAACGGCATTGTTCCAGATGCCTCCCTTTCCATAGTCCTCGGCCAGCGTACGGTACATCATGTAACAGAAACCGCTGTCGGAATCGTTAGGCCAGTCTGATCCATAGCTGTTCACAAACCGGAAGCCTCCTATTTCCCAGTCTTTAACATCAACAATTCCGTCATTATTTGTATCCAGGTTGTTGGTATACAGGCCGTCATTGTTGTAATCGTAACGTATGCTGTCGTTGTATCCGACTATTGTCATGGCATGTACAGCGGGTGCTGTAAAGCTTGTAGCCACAAAACGCCCTTGCTGGGGTGTTCCGGCAGGCAGCTGGGTTAAACTGTACCCCGCATAAAAAGAAGCCACTCCCCCTGCCTGCGATTCGCCCATATGATTGTAAACCCAGTTTTTAAGAGCAAGAATGCCCTTCTGCGAGTTTGTTTTAATGGAATATATATCATCAATTCGGTTTAACATCCCGTTATAATACAAACCATAACCGGTAATCCACCGGCTTCCGTTATCGGTAAAGCTCCCGTAATCCTTTACATTCATGTTTCCGCACTTCTTCAGTATTTCGAAGCTGTGGAAATAACTCACGCCGAAATACTCCCAGCCTGTATTTTCAAAGTTATAGGTGAAATGGGTGGGATACTGGTTAGTGGATATGTTAGCAGGCAATCCGCGTGCATGATCCATTTCGTAAGTGAAATTGTAACCTATGGCTGATGCCTGGCCGCATGAAGCACCTATCTGGCTGAATACAGGCCTGAGATAAGGTTGTGATGAGTTATCGGCAACGGCAGGAAGGGATGCGCTTTTGAGATGCTCAGGAAGGGTAAGTTCAGGAAGGCTAAGCTGATAAAGGCTGTCGTAAAGGTTTGGGCCGTTACCGGCAGGAAATTTTTTCAATATTGCTTTATACGAGTCATAGCTGTTTTGCTGAGCTGTTGTTACCAGAACACATTCACATAAAAGCAAAATAATCAGAAGCCATTTCATAAAATGAGTTTGGGCATTCAAATTTACTAAATATCGGGATTGGGTTCAGTAAAATAATTTAGCCCCGGTATGTGCCGCAGACGGGTAGGCTGGAACTAATAATTAGTAAAGGCTTAAAATGCAAAAGGCCTCGCTATGGAGGCCTCTTGCTTTCATTTTCGTATGACTTATTATACAAGTCCCTGGGCAAGCATTGCTTCGGCAACTTTTACAAATCCACCGATATTGGCACCTTTAACATAGTTAATGGTTCCATCAGCATCCTTGCCGTATTTTTCGCAGGTGCGATGTATATTGATCATGATAGTGTGCAGTTCCTGGTCGACGCGTTCACGGGTCCAGTTGAGGCGCATGCTGTTCTGCGACATTTCGAGTCCCGAAGTAGCTACACCGCCGGCATTGGCAGCTTTGCCAGGTCCGTAGAGGATTTTGGCAGCAACAAACAACTCGGCAGCTTCGTTGGTCGATGGCATATTGGCTCCTTCCGAAACAACAAAACATCCGTTAGCAAGTAATGTCTTGGCATCATTTTCAAGAAGTTCGTTTTGTGTTGCGCAAGGTAATGCCACATCACATTTTACACCCCATGGAGTTTTGCCTTCCACGAATTCGCAATTGTATTTCTTGGCATATTCGCTTATACGGCCACGTTTTATATTCTTCAGCTCCATGATAAAAGCGAGTTTGCTGGCATCAATGCCATTCGGATCGTAAACAAACCCGTTCGAATCGCTGAGGGTAACCACTTTGCCACCCAATTGAGTAACTTTTTCGCATGCATACTGAGCCACGTTGCCTGAGCCGGAAATGACAACTGTTTTCCCGGTAAAATTCTGACCGCGGGTTTTCATCATTTCTTCAGCAAAATAGGTGCAACCATACCCTGTAGCTTCAGGGCGTATCAGGCTGCCGCCCCATTCGAGGCCTTTACCGGTGAGTACTCCGGTGAATTCGTTGCGGATACGTTTGTATTGTCCGAAAAGGAATCCGATCTCACGGCCTCCAACTCCGATGTCGCCAGCCGGAACGTCCGTGTCAGGACCGATATGGCGCTGTAATTCAGTCATAAACGACTGTGTGAATTTCATAACTTCATTGTCGCTCTTGCCTTTGGGATCAAAATCAGAACCTCCCTTTCCTCCGCCCATAGGCAGGGTAGTCAGGCTGTTTTTGAGTACCTGTTCAAACGCAAGAAATTTAAGGATACCAAGGTTAACAGTGGGGTGAAGCCGTAAACCTCCTTTGTAAGGTCCAATGGCACTGTTCATCTCGATACGGAATGCGCGATTGATCTGGAACTCGCCTTTATCGTCGAGCCAGGGAACGCGAAAAATAATTACACGCTCGGGTTCAACCATCCGCTCAAGAATCCCCTTGTACTTGGGGTTTTCCTCAATAAAAGGCATAAGCGACTGCACAACTTCCTTAACAGCCTGGTGGAACTCTACCTCCCCAGGATTCTTGGCAATAACCTTTGCCATAAACTGTTCAACCTTTTGGTCAATAAAACTGTTTGACATAATGATTAAAATTTAGTTGTTGGATAGAATGTTTTAATGGGGCAATATTAATACTATTGATAAGAATTGCAAGTTTTTTGTGTTATTTTATATTGCATATAAGTTGTTGATTTGCAATAATATGCAATTTATCTAAATAAAATAAGTATTTTACCTATAAAATTCGGTAAAACACTTAATAATGAGCTCTTCAGTACTTGTTTGTAAATACTTAAGAAACAATTGATTTCAATTCATGAACTTTGTCCGGCATAGTGAATTGCGATGTGGATTTTTATCCAAAATCCCCTTGCTTTTCGTATTCTATTTTTGCTCATTTTTGTTATACCTTTTTATAGCAATACAAAATGTGAAATGACGGAAGAAAACGAACTGCTGAATGACCCGAGAGAGATCAGGAAACTGATTTCTGAACGTACCGAACGACTCAAGGAACTTGCTGCCATCAATCAAACAAACGACATCCTGCGTGAGGGGAAACCGGTTGATGAAACTTTGCAGCAACTGGCAAAGTTATTGCCGGGTGCCTGGCAATATCCTGAATTCACAGTTTGTCGTATTGCATACAGCGGCAAGGAATACCTTTCGCAGGGATTTCATGAGTCACGATGGTTGCAGCGTCAGTCGTTCGAATCCATCGATGGCAGTTCGGGTTACATTGATATATTTTATACCAGGGAATTTGTTCACCTCGATGAAGGTCCCTTCTTAAAAGAAGAACGGCACCTGATTGCAAACCTTGCAAGTGCTGTTACAGGATACCTCAACAGTATCGCTGCCAGAGAACTGCTAAAGCGAACGCGCACCTCCGACAAGGGCAAAACTGTCGAGAGCCAGCAGCGCGATGCTCAGGTGAGCGGGAAACAACTTTTACAACGATTCCTGAATAAAAACAATTACGACCGTGATGTGTACCACGATCTGCAACCTTTCAAGGTAAAGGAAATACTTCTGGTTGCAAATCTGTATGATGCATATTCCATTGAAAAGGAAGGCCGTTTTTCGGAGTATGTACTAGGCGAGTACCATCAGCTTAGTCTCACTTCAGTGCCTCGTATTACCGGGGTTTCATCAGCTGAAGAAGCTGTTGTTCAGCTTAATGCCAAGCATTATGACCTGGTTATTTTTATGGTAGGGGTCGATAAAACCTTACCTGTCAGTATTTCGGGCCAGATCCGCAAAGAATTCCCATACATCCCCATATTTGCCTTATTAAACAACAACTCTGATGTAGCTTATTTTACATCTATCAGTGAACGATACAAGGCCATCGACCGTGTATTCGTATGGAATGGCGAAAGCAAAGTGTTTTTTGCCATGATCAAGCTGCTCGAAGATAAAATAAATGTCGAAAATGATACCCGCATTGGATTGGTACGAGTGCTGTTGCTGGTTGAAGACAGTCCACAGTATTATTCGCGTTACCTGCCGCTGCTGTATGGTATTGTTATGGACCAGACCCGTCGTATCATCGACGATGTGAGTACCGATGAACTTTACAAAGTATTGCGACTCCGTGCGCGTCCCAAGATTTTGCTGGCAGCCAATTACGAGGAAGCCATCGAAATTATAAATGATTACCAGGATTTCTTGCTTTGCCTGATCACAGATGTGAAGTTCAACCGTGAAGGCAAAGAATCAGGGGAAGCTGGTTTCGAACTGGTAAGTCATGTCCGCGAATCAAACACTTTTCTGCCTGTTATCGTTCAGTCATCCGATCCTGAAAACGCCAATAGAGCTTTTGACCTGCGTGCCACCTTTATAAATAAAAATTCCGAAACCCTTTCGCAGGACTTTAAGAGTTTTATTACCCATTACCTTGGATTCGGGAATTTCATTTACCGAGATAAAGAGGGTTCGCAGATCGCCGTTGCCAAATCCTTGCGCGAATTCGAAAATCATCTTCGCACAATTCCTGATGAATCGCTGATTTACCATGCCCGCAAAGATCATTTTTCGCTCTGGCTGATGGCACGCGGTGAAATTCAGGTTGCTAAAATTCTCAACCCCGGCAAAGTAACCGATTTTAAAAGTCCCACCGAACTCAGGGAATACCTCATTGATGTCATTCAGCAATTCAGGAACGAACAGGACAAAGGTAAAGTAATCCCTTTTGAAGAATCGGCCCTGCTCGACGAACACAATGTAGTGACTCTTGTTCCGGGATCATTAGGTGGGAAAGGAAGAGGCCTTGCTTTTATCAACACACTGATTTACAATTACGATTTCAACAAGCATGTTCCCGATATTAATATTCGCTCGCCACGCACCTCGGTAATTGGTACTGACGAATTTGAATATTTTATTGAGCGCAACAGGATAAGGGAAAAAATTACTGATTTTGAAAATTACGACGAAATCAAGAATATTTTCACAACGAGTGTACTTACCGATACCTTAATACGGCGACTCAGGGTGTTGCTCAAACTGATTAGCAAACCTTTAGCCGTGCGTTCGTCGGGAATGTTTGAAGATTCGCTTGCTCAACCTTTTGCAGGGATTTTCGAGACTTACCTCTTGCCGAATAATCACCCTGACATCAATGTAAGGCTTACCCAGGTTATGGATGCCATTAAACTGGTGTATGCCTCGGTATATTCTCCCGAGGCCCGGGGATATATCGAAGCTATAAATTACAAGCTCGATGAGGAGAAAATGGCTATTGTTATCCAGGAGGTAGTCGGCAATCAATACAACGATGTATACTATCCTCACATTAGCGGGGTGGCCCAGTCGTATAATTATTATCCTTTTGCCCATATGAAACCCGAAGAGGGGTTTGCAATAGCAGCTCTCGGACTTGGGAAATATGTAGTGGATGGTGGCAGCGGATACCGCTTTTCCCCCATTTATCCTGCGGTCGAGATTCTCACGCCCAAAGATCTTTATAAGAATTCACAGGTAAAGTTCCTGGCTGTCGATCTTGCAAAAAGCGATGTTAATCTGCTCGAAGGCGAAATGGCCGGATTACGCGAAATGGAAATTGATATTGCCGAAAACCATGGTACACTGCGTCACCTGGCCTCGGTGTACGACAGCGATAACCAGCGGCTGGTGCCCGGAATTACTTCTGCCGGCCCGCGGGTAATCAATTTCAGCAATGTGTTGAAATACGATTACTGCCCCATGGCAAAAACTATAGAAAC
>CAIJPI010000316.1 GCA_903822525.1 uncultured Bacteroidales bacterium
GTTTGCAGGCTGTGAGTATGTGGTATTTTAAATTCCTGCATTCCCGCCTGGCTTTAAGTGAAGGGCCGTAAGCAAATTAGGCTGTTACTAATTGGTTTCGGTTTGGGGAAACAAACCACCTGGGATTCCTGATCTGCAGTTTTATAGCAAAATAGGTTGAAATGCAGAGAACTGCAGCGTTAGAAAAGATTTAAACGCAGAGAACCGCAGCGTTTTTCGCAGAGAACCGCAGAGTTAAAGCTTTGTGTTTCTTAGTGTCTTAGTGCCTTTGTGGCAAAAAAACCGCCACAAGGACTCAAAGCCACAAAGAGTCACTAAATCAGAATACAAGGCTTTTTAACTGAGCCAATTCTTAGTGTTTCTCCGTGTCCTTAGTGCCTCAGTGGTTATAATCCTTCCTGCAAAAAGCCTAAATAAATGCACAATATTTCGTGGCTAATCAGGGCAGTCGCTAAATATCAAAATACTCTTTTATCATGCTTCTTAATAAGGATAAATCCAGCGGCTTGGCTATATAATTGTTGCAGCCGGCAGCTATGGCATCGTCGCGGTCGTGCAGCTGCCCGTAAGCTGTTTGCGAAATGATTATTACATCTTTGTTAAATTGACGAATCTGCCGTGTAGCCTCATAACCGTCGAGGCCGGGCATCTTAACATCCATCAGCACCAGGTCGGTATCAGGGTTGTTGCGGCAAGCCTCAACAGTGCTGTCGCCTGATTGCACTTTAATAATTTCACGGCTAACCTCTTTCATAGCGATTCCGAGCAGGATCTCCGAGGTTTCGTCATCTTCGGCTATAATTACTTTCAGCTTTTTACGGGCCTGGCTGATTGCCGGAAGGGGTGTTGTGTTTTCGGTAGTCGTGTCTAAATCGTCAGTGTTACGACCCGGTATGGTAAAATGAAAAGTGCTTCCTTTATCCACTTCGCTCTCAGCCCATAAGCTGCCTCCATGTTTCTCGATAAAATCCTTGCAGATTATCAAGCCCAGGCCTGTACTCGACTCACCTTCGGTACCTTTGCGGCTTGTATTAACATCGAGGCGGAAAAGGTTATCAAGTATATCTTTATTCATGCCCATTCCTGTGTCGTGAATACTGATTTCAACGGTAATGTCAGAAACTGCTTTAGCCGAGACTGTTATTTTTCCTCCTCTTGGGGTGAATTTTACAGCATTCGAAACCAGGTTACGAATTACTGTCTGTAACATGTTTTTATCGGCTGTAACCGTTAATGTGCCTGGGATATCGTACACTATTTCAATTCCTTTGCTGAGAGCAGCTTCTTTAACCATCACTATACTTTCGTCGGCAACATGATGCAAATTAACCTCCTGGGTGTCGAACGGAATAAGCCCTTGCTGCATGCGCGACCAATGCAGCAGGTTCTCGAGTAAACGGTAAAGGTTTGCCGCTGAACTGCTCATGCTTTGCGCTATCTGTTTTATTTCCGCGGGGCTTAGATCTTCTAATCTTTCATTCATTATCTGTGTAAGACCCAGGAAACTATTGAAAGGGCCCCGCAGGTCGTGGGAGATGATCGAAAAGAATTTATCCTTCTCGGTATTCAGTTTATGAAGTTGATCGTTTTTTGTGATAATTTCCGCCTCCGATTGTTTCCGCTGGGTGATGTCAGAAGTAAGAACCGCAATACCTTTAACCGTTGGGTATGCTCTGATTTCGAAAACAGTAAGCTGGTTATCTATTTCATGGGAACTCTCAAAGGACTGGGATTTCTGTGTGCGTATGACCTCCTGGTAAATAGCTGCAGCTTTAATTGTTTCAGTCGTTTTCGGGAAAAGTTCGAAAAGTAATTTTCCAACAGCATCAGAAGCAAATACTCCGGTATAGTTTTCGGATGCCTTGTTCCAGTATGTGTAATGCAGGTCCTTGTCCATTTCAAAAAACAGGTCGGTAATGCTGTTGGCTAATTCGCGGTAAAGTTTTTCACTCTGCAGCAAGGCTTCCTCCATCTGTTTCCGTTCGGTAATATCCTGTATAACAGGTATAAAATACAATGGCTCATTCTTATCGCTCCTGACTAATCGTATACTGATTTCACCCCATACAATAGCACCATCTTTCCGAAGGTAGCGTTTTTGTAAAATTGCAGATTCAATTTCACCTCTGGCGATCTGTTTCAATTCATTCAACCCGATGTCAATATCATCAGGGTACGTAAACGCTGAAGGTGTTTTACCTAGCAGTTCAGCCTCTGAATAGCCGAGAAAATTACAGAAAGCCGTATTGCACCTGATAAAACGCTGGTCCATGCCAACAATAACTGATCCTAAGGGTGACTGATTAAATAAACTCCGAAAACGGGTTTCACTATCAACAAGGATTTCTTCATCTCGCTTTCGCACGGTAATGTCCCACGCCAGGTCGGCAAATAAAGTCACCAACTCCAGGTCCTGGTCAGTATAGTCAACAGGCTTATTTCCGACGCCGATTATAGCCATAATTTTCCCGCCCCTTATCACCGGCACTGTCATTTCACGTTTAACTTCCGCATGTCCGGGGGGCAGTCCCTTTTTGTTCGTTAGTGCTGCATAGTCATTATGAATCACAGGGCGCTTTTCGCGAATGCAATCGACCCATACACCAGCAAGGTCAATATCGTACTGCATGCCCTTCCCTTCGGCCCGGCAGTACTCATTTTTAGTACGGGTCGACCAGTTCTGAAGCTTTAGCGTGTTCTGATCGGCTTCAACAAAGTGGAAGAACCCGATCAAACTATCTGTAAATTTTTCTGCTATGTTAAGCGTTTCTTCGAGCAGCTCGTCGAGTGTATGGGTTTCAGCAAACTCCAGTAAGAGCAACCTGCCCCGGGAGATATTTTCCAACTGACTGCGTTCGGTAATATCCATGGCATAATGAAGAAAAACATCATTGCTGACTTTAATCCAGTATGTATCCCAAACGGCCCCAAAGGCTTTAAGGTCAGGCTTGTTCTGTTCGTATGATTCATTAAAACAGTTATCGCTCATGCAAAAGGAGCATTTGATATTGAATTCGGCAGGGATATGGCCGGGATACCGCTCAGCAATTTCCTTTTCCTCATCCGTAATAAAGTTTGACCGCATAAATTCATGCCAGCAATACCCGCCCGGCGTAACACCCATGTCGGCAGCAATTTTATTCACCGATAGCACAAGCCGGTCCTTTCGCCGGATATACATGGCCGGGTGGGGGAGCGAATCCAGTAAGGTTTTGTTGAGAGCTGCCAATTGCCTGCTTTCGCTTACATCAACCATAGTAACAAGGCAGGATTCTCCATTACCAGCAACAATCCCTGTAAGGTTAACATATATTAATGCAACATTCCCGTTCTGGTGCAGGGTAATTTCACAGGATTGTTTGCTTTTTTCTGTATAAATCCTGTCAAGGAATTGGTTGAAAACAGGTTTTGTATCATCGCTTACATAAAAACTAAACGGACTATTCATTAAAAATGAACGGTTTTTACCCAGCATGGCTGCTCCGCTGAGGTTTAATTTACTGATATGGCTATTGCGGCTAAGCGTAAAATATCCTGATGGAGATGAATCGTATAATTCAGCATATTTTTCGGCAGCCGATTCTTCAACCTGCTTTTTGGCCAGTTGGAGTTCTTCGTTCTGTAGCTCAAGTTCTATTTTGGCAACTTCAAACTCGTGTAAGAGTTTCAGCATATCTGCTTCCGAAAGTTGCATATTGGATTTCAGCGGATTCCCGTTCAACTTTGCTTCGGCCTGCTGGCGCAAGGAATCCATCCCGGGGGCTGATTTTTTTCTCATATACTCTTCAAATATTAGATATAAATGAAATATGTGTGAGAACACAAGAATTAATAAATACAGTATAGCTAGATAGATGCTAAGGTACGATATAATATGTGTATAATGTGATTTGGATAAAATAGCTGAGAAATTATTTTTTTTCAATACTGCTCATCTGCTCTTTTTCGTTTGAGCCCAGCCGCATAGGAGCCGAAAAAATAACTTCAGTATGAAGAAAACGAGTTAATATAAATAATTCAATACTTTCAGGGAAAAGAACAAGGATGACACAGATTTAAAGGAATAGAACACGGATGACATAGATTTAAAGGATTTACACGGATGACACAGATTTAAGGGAATAGAACACGGATGACATAGATTTAAAGGATTTACACGGATGACACAGATTTAAGGGAATAGAACACGGATGACA
>CAIJPI010000317.1 GCA_903822525.1 uncultured Bacteroidales bacterium
GAGAGTATGGGAGAGGAAAAGTAAAATAAATTGAAAATAATTATTATATATATGATAATCAGTAATTTAAAATAGTAAATTATGCTAGATAGTTATCTAAACTGTATCGGAGGAGGTAAAATAATACTAATTTATATTTCCAAAATGGGACAGGAAATATCGCAAAATGAGAAAAGCTTCGTCATGCAGTATGGCGAAGCCTGGTAAAAACAAGAAGTTTAAGTAAAAACGAGTGGTTAGTTATAAGCCAGTACAATATTAACATCACCCTGGTACTGAGCAGCACCCTGGTTAAGCATTCCGATATCAGGACGGCATTGCAGGCTTATCGACTGAACTCCGTTGATGGCATTTCCCTGCATGCAGAGGTTACTGTAAGCTGATGTTTCCATGCTGATATTTTTCTGACCGTTGCCGGTAAGATTTGCTTTGCCTAATATTAAGGAGCAGGATGCCGATGCGGCACTCTTTATATCAATCTGTCCGAAGTTAATTTGTCCGGACTGGTTTTGTTGAAAACTAAGTGAAGTTTGAGCCTGCGAACTCGCACTTACCGATTCGATCACTTCGGCAAAAGCATGCCCGGTAACAGTAGTTTGAGCAAAACCTATAGCTGTTGAAAGCATAAGCACTGAAATAACTGTAAAAAATATTAGGCTCTTCATGGTGCAAAATTATTTTAACTGAAATTGAAGTCGTTATAGTTTAATGGTTTGCAGGGTATAAAGTAACTGAAAGAATGTAAGATTTTAATGAATATTTCTATGAAATACAGAAAACATTTTTACAAGCTAAGTTTATATTGCAGTAAATCAGTATGTTGATAGTATTTTAATAAATAAAAATATTTTACTTGCCATGTAAAAAAATATTACATGACAAAAAACTATTGCTGTTTTTAGTGAAATAAAGTAGTGTAAAGTGAATTTAAGTTAGGAGTGATAAGCAGGAAGAACTGAAGTGTGATTATTAATTATACGAAAGGAATAAACTTTGGCATCAGGCGGGAAAAATATTGCCCAGCACGTACAAGTATTTCAAAGTAAAAATAGTATACAAAAAAACGCTAAAAATCAGAAATGATAGTAAAATGATAGTAGGAGAATAACGAGTGATACAAAAAGTAATACTGAGAACACAGCTTTTGTGTGTTCCGTTTCTTGTTGAGAAACTGAAGTAAATGAAACCTATTTTAGAATCCGAAAACTATTTAATTTGGTTTAATTTCATATTTTTCGATTTTGGCATTTAAGGTGGGCCGGGAGATGCCCAGGACCCGTGAAACCTCAACTTTATTCCATTTCAGCTGGTTTAAAGCCTGCCGTATATACACTTTTTCGACTTCGTCGATAGTAGTAAGAGTTGTAAGCGATAAAAGGTCAAGAGTAGAGTCGGTTTTGGAAACAGCCAGCGAATCTTTTTCAAGTACATTTCCTCTGCTGATAATCATAGCCTGCAGAATAGTATTCTCCAACTCCCTTATATTGCCTGGCCAGTCGTAGTTTTTAAGCTTTTCGAAAACCCCGTCACCAACCTGGATCACGTTCTTCTTCAGTTTCCTGTTGTATTTCTGAATAAAGAAATAAGTTAATTCATTGATATCGTCTTTACGCTTGCGCAGCGAAGGAAGGTCGATGGTGAAAACTTTCAGCCTGTAATATAGTTCTTCGCGGAAACGGCCCTGGTGAATCATTTGTTCCAGGTTTTTGTTGGAAGAAGCTATTACCCTGGCTTTTAAGGGCATGGGTTCTGCAAGTCCGGGCTTTTCAAATTCCATATCCTGTAAAACCCTGAAGAGCTTTACCTGAATATTATCCGAAAGGTTTGAGATTTCATCCAGGAATATGGTGCCTTCTCCGGCAGTTTCGAATTTCCCTCTTTTGTTTTCGTTGGCTCCGGGGAATGCTCCTTTTTCGTAGCCGAATAGCTCATGCTGAAGTGTTTCGTCGTTTAGAGAGGAGCAATTAATAGCTACAAACGGAAAATCGCGTGTAACTCCGCTATGATGAATAAGCTTGGCAATCAGTTCTTTACCTGTTCCTGTTTCGCCGCTTAGCAGCACATTTATCCTGTTCAGCGATATACGCCCTATATTTTTAAAGATTTCGCGCATGGCCGACACTTTACCGATCAGGGAATTCTCTTCGATAGCTTTACGGTTGTCCCTGCTGAAAGGTTGAGCTACGCTCTTGTTTTGTTCACTGATTTCGAGTGTACGCTTTATTACTTCTACTAATTCTCTTGAATGAATTGGCTTTTCAATAAAATCTTCAGCACCAAGTTGTATAGCTTTAATAGTAAGAGCAATATCACCATGAGCTGTAAGCATAATTACCGGCATTGCAGGGTAGTTTTGCTTTATCACACTAAGAACTTCAATTCCTGTCATTCCAGGCATAAGATAATCAGTCAGAACCAGATCGGTCTGTGAGTTTGCAAGCTGGTTTATTCCCTCTTCGCCACTGATAGCGGTAAGTATGCGATATCCTGCCTTTGTGAGAGTCTGTTTCAGAATCATCAGAATCATCTGATCATCATCAATTATAAGTATTGTTCTCATAATGTGATAGTATATAAATTTTTCAGGATAAGGTATTCCTTACCCTGGTTGAGGTGTTAAATGTACAAAATCTATGGTTATTGAAAAAGAAAGAGTGTTACCAGATGACTTATTAATTTCAAATAATTTTATAAAGGCATGTGGATCAAAGCATTGAAAAAAGTGCTCCGACCATCAATATATAATATCCAACGGTAATACCGGTACCTATGGCAAAATTTTGCCATACTTTTTTCTTTTTTATTTTGAAGGCTTTATCCGTATATCCATTATAGTATTCCGTATTTTCCATTAATTTGTTATTCCTGAAATCGAGGCTGTTGATCTTAGGAGGTGAGGAGGAACAGGCAATAGCAGGAATTAATCCCCAAGGAATAAATATGCTGCAAATCAATGTTCCCGTTGCCGCCGGCTTGTAGCCTTTATAGAAACGGATGGCATCTTTTTCGCCTAAAATGTATAAACTATCGCTCCCTGTGTCGCTTCCGGGTTCATTATTAAACGTAATTCTTTCTTCTTCCGAAAGGTAAATAACTGTTCCACCTTGGTACAAAAGTTTAGTGATCTCGTTCCTGACCATGGAAAGTGTATCGGATTTATTTTCCGGTATAAAGGTGACATCTTTAGGGTTCAGTCGTAAAATTCTGGCTTTTAGTTCATTGCCCGACTTAAGTGTAATAATATCCTGGGCCACAACACTCGATAGGCCTGTGAAAAGAAGTAATAAAACTGCAAATATTTTTCTCATATCGTTTAGCTAAGCGATGCCAAATATATTAAACAATAACCAAATCAATCCGCGTAATGGTGGATTTATTTTCACGGCCGGGCATCTGCAAAATGAAATGAAATATAATACCATTCCTGCCAAGTTTTAATGTACTTTTGCACCCGATATCATTGCATGTGAAATAATTGAACAAAGTTTGATAATTCATGCGGTTAGGTTGGTATTCAGTTTAATAACTTAAAACAAAATTATGGGAAGAGCACGTGAGACTTTTGGTAAAAGGGAAAATCGCACTAAACAAGAGAAAAAAAGAAAAGAAAAAGAAGCAAAGAGGCTTGACAAGAAAGATGGAAGAGATGGCAATAACCTTGATGAAATGATTGCCTATGTTGACGAATATGGAAGAATATCCTCTACACCTCCCGATTTAACCAAAAGAGTAGCGATCAAAGCCGAAGATATACAGATAGGCGTTCCCAAATATGTTGAGCCTGAGGCCGGCGAATTAATCAGAACCGGTATTGTGGCTTTTTTCAACGATTCGAAAGGATATGGTTTTATTAATGATTCTGCTTCCAAGAAGAGTATATTTGTTCATATAAACGGATTAGTCGATCCTATTAAAGAAGATAATAAAGTAACATTTGAGATCGTTGACGGGCCAAAAGGGCCAAATGCAGTCAATGTAAAGTTGGTGAAATAAAGGTTTTACTTACATTTCATAAAGATTTAACTGCCAGCCGGTATTCGGTTCTGGCAGTTTTTTTTTATGTGCGACTGAATTTTATTTTAAGAAGTGCTTTTATGTGTTGTGATAGCAAAATCTATAATTACTCTATATTACTTGAAAAAATAAGTATTGCAGGCATCAGTTGGGGTTCTGCATTTTATACCGTAAATTTGGTATCGGGTTGATTTATGGGGTAAGGATAAATTTCAATTCTGTAAATAATCCTGCTCAGTAGTAAATAGAATTTCTGAAGCTCAATAAAATTAAAGAAATGATTTCAAAAAATCTTGGTTTGCGTGTTTCCGGTTCCATATTTGGTCTGGTTGCCATTTTACACTTGCTGCGCATACTCCTGAATGTTTCTGTTTCTATTTCAGGCTGGCTGTTACCAACCTGGATTAATGGCATGGGGTTTATCGGTGCAGCATTTCTCTGTTTATTGCTGTGGAAACTGGCTGGTACAAAAGAGCGGTAGACCTGTATTATTCTCAGGCTATTAGTTCTGATCCTAATAATACTATTTCAGTTGTTTTGGTTATACAGCTGTTTTCTTGTTGAAAGGAAACGGCAATGCTTATTGAAGAAGAACAGATTACGCGTTTTCAAGTACCAGCTGGCTCTCATTTTTATTAAACATATCATAATTGCGCTATAAAAACCTGGCCAAAATAAAACCGAAATTATTATTTGTCAAAGGTCACAAGAGGAAAACTGAATTGATTTCAATCCTAATGTGAAACCGGATACCTATTTCTGAAACAGGAAAGTTTCGATGCCATGATGACCCACTTTAATTTCAGCTGAATTACTGTTTGTAATTATTTTGTGCAAAGGGTATTCCAGAAGATCGGTTTGCAATCCTTGTTTGATAGTGGTAAAGAAATTCAGCCTGGTATTACAATCTGTTCCTCTGATATCCCAGGCTCTGACAACAAATCCATTATTGTCTTCAGCGCGTTTCACTGTTGAAATTATGAGGTTGTCATTTTCGGATGAAAAGAAGCTCATTTCAAGAGGCAGGGATGCGTTTTTATACATTTCAGGATCAACAACTACCTGCATTTTCTCGTTTGTTTCGAGTGCTGCCTTAAACCCGTTCTGCCATCCCGGTTTATCTGAAATGAGACTAAACGAGAAATGATGGTCGCCTGTCTGAAGGTATTCGTTTCCTTCGGTGTGGCAGCTGCGCCGCGAAGCCATCAACAGAGGCTGCAGGATAATGTTATTTGCCGGATCAGCTGTAGGATCAATCCAGTCGGCCACAGCAACATCTGAACTTAGGGTGATGCCGGTTTTATCGTTTTCTGCATAAATCCAGTTCTGAATCCCCCGGGGATGCATATCCCTGCATAATGTCTTATGCCGTTCGCCGGGACTCCCTTCCATTTCATCTTTTCCCACATTTACTACGCCGAAAGGCACTTCGTAACTTACCTGCCCGTTATCCATTCGAAGGGGTATAGCCATTCGGAATTCGCGATATAATTCACCATCCCAGTTTAGCAATGATATATCGAATCCAATCCTCTTTTCTTCATTATAGAGGGTCAGTATTTCTTCGATTTCGCCATTCCGTATTTTACAGCGGAATTTAAAACGGCTGAATACAGCATTGCTTTCCATCTTAGTCCAATCTCCTGCATGAAGGCTTGTTTTATCAAATCCTTCCATGGTAGGCTTTTGAATATCAGAAAATTCGCCAGCTCCGGTGCCTTCCGACCGCATGGTAAAAACTTCGCCACCCAGGAATTTTTGTGTATCGAGCAACTCCTGGTTTTCAGTTTTATCAAAAATACTTGTAAGTCCACCCTTGCCGAAAGTCAGGATATAATATTTGTTTTCAGCTACAGTAGGAGGGGTTTGCATTTCCTCCTGTTTTATTGTCGGAGATATAGCATCACGTTTTTTCGAATTGATGTAAAATGTCCTGTAACCACAAGGCGGAACTTTATTGGCAACAAAACTCAATCCTTCGGGTGTAAAGGCTTTAGTGCAAATATTCCCTTCATTATCGCTTATAATAAAATCACTGTTCACTTTATTGTTAAGATCGATGTTCACAGTTCCATTCCGAAGCCAGTTTAAGCTGTTAAATACTACCACAGGAGTTCCTTTAGCTGTGTCGGTTACTATGGAAGAGGCCAGTTGATGCAGTTCCTGATCCAGAACAGCCTTTGCTTCGCTGAGTGCAAAGCTGTATTTTTCGAGAAAAAGATCATCTGTGATCTGCCCGTTCTTTCCACCCCACCCATGATCAGGGAATATTTTTGCTTCCCAGGCTGTATTAAGCCGATCGTAAGGGTATTGCTCAAAATTTCCTCTGACCAACGCATTTGCTGTAGCAAATTTCTCAGCAACGGTTAGCAGAATGTCGGCTTCACGGCTAGCGGATATAGCTTTGTGATGAGTTGGACCGTGAATATAAAGCCATAGTGCCGGTCTCTCGCCTCTGATTTCAGGTATAAACGTTTTCTCATTCCCGACAGCATCAAAAAAGACCGGAGCCGTCACGATTTTGATTGAGGGAAGTTTTACCTGTATGACATTGTTGTCATTCAGCTCGAGCTGATTTATACCTTCCCATTGTTTCATCACCTGGCTGTAGTCTTTGGCAGCGCTCATATCCCAGTCAGAAAGGACCGGCAATACTGGGTTTTTGGAATCAGCAGCATAATATTTCCCGAAGTACATGGCCTGCTGCGAAATGTAAAGAGCTGCATCGTAAAAAGTCCGGTTCAGTTGCATATATGCATCCCCATAATGTCCGGGTGAGAATGCAGTAATATAGGAACCGTCGGGGCTGAACCAATGGTACAGTCCTTTTTCCTGTCGGCTGAGCATCAGGTTTTTAGTACCTGCTTTACGCATAATCTGTGGCATCTGGAGGGTGCGGCCAGGTACATCTTCATTCCAGTAAGTGTTGGCTGAATATCCGAATTCTTTTCTTAACCATCGTGCTCCGAAATAGAACTGCCTGGCAAGAGCCTCACCTGAATAAAGTTCTTCGTATGGCTGGGTATAGGTGGATCCACAGGAAATATTGCCGTTGTTGAGCATCTGCTGCACCAGTCCGCGTTTTTCGGGATGGCGTGAAATATACTCTTTGATCATCAGCGCATCTTCCACATCGAACCGGTAATCCGGATCGCGGGAACCAATTTCAAACAAAGGCGTGAGCAACATGGTATCGCGCAGAATCACACATTTCTCGGGCGAATCCATCCATGCAATATCCTGGTGGCTCGAGTTCATCAGGAAAATATTTCCATTTGCCGACGGACTCTGAGCAAGCTGAGCAAGGCTTTCGATAGTTGCGGGCTTGTATGTTCGCAGGGTTTTTATATGTATAATTCCGTTTTGTAAACTGCTTTCAGTTTTGAGTAAGGATTTTGGAATCAGGATGGTCTGATCTTCAACTTTGCCGAATTCAGGCTGGACAAGTATCTTGCCTGTGTTATCCTTAATTGACAGGTGTTTTCCTTTAACTGAATTGGGAATTGAAAAAGTTATAGTACTAAATTCATCATTGGCGGTGAGTTGATACACTTTTTCTTCCTGCCCGTATTTCACTGTAATATTTTCTCCGGATTTTGCAAGTGGACATTTTAGCGTAGCCTGATACTGTTTTGCTGCCGGTGTGGCAGTAAATTCGGACCATGTACTGTATTTTGCTGATTTTAACAGGAAAGAGAGTGCATCTTTCGC
>CAIJPI010000318.1 GCA_903822525.1 uncultured Bacteroidales bacterium
ATGTGGGATGTAGGATGTAGGATGTGGGTTTTCCCTTGAACCTTTGAACCCTTGAACCCTTGAACCCTTGAACCCTGAAACCCTTGCCCTTTTGAACCCTTGAACCCTTGAACCCTTTTCCCCTTGAACCCTTTTACCCTTGAACTCTTCTTTCCCCACCCCAACAATATAAATAAGCAATAAAATTTAAAATGAAAAAAATATATTCTCTGTTACTCATAAGCTGTCTACTGATGCTCAGCCTTGGGGCTGAATCGCAGCCACCTTCACCACCTTCTAATCCGTCCACTACAGGTGGCAATGCACCTGTAGGATCATCCAGCGCCCCAACAGGAAACGGCACCCTGATTCTATTTGTGCTGGCGGCAGCCTATGCTGGCCGAAAGGTTTACCTGCTGCGTCCAGCAGTCGAAATGAAATAGTGTTCGTTTTTCCCCTTTCCGAAGCTGCCTTTTCTTATATGTCTCGTACACACCTCTTTTCCTTCAAAGAGACAGGGTAGGGGGGATGGATTCTCACATGTTCATCGCCCTTCCAACTAAATTCCTATATATGTAAATTATCTGCAAATAAAGAGTACCTTTGCACACTTTTTCACAAGCAAATTTTTCATGCAAAGTATCCGTAACATCGCAATTATTGCCCACGTCGACCATGGTAAAACAACACTGGTTGACAAAATATTACATAGCTGTAACCTGTTTCGCGACAACCAGGAAATCGGCGAACTCATTCTCGATAACAACGACCTGGAACGTGAACGTGGTATCACCATTACTTCCAAAAACGTTTCGGTTGAATATAAAGGTGTAAAAATTAATATTATCGATACCCCCGGTCACGCCGATTTCGGTGGTGAAGTGGAACGCGTACTGAAAATGGCCGACGGCGTATTGCTCCTGGTCGATGCGTTCGAAGGGCCAATGCCTCAAACGCGCTTTGTAACCCAGAAAGCACTTGCTCTCGGACTGTTACCTATAGTTGTTATCAATAAGGTTGATAAGGAAAACTGCCGCCCCGACGAAGTTCAGGAGCAGGTGTACGAACTCTTCTTTAACCTCGAAGCTTCCGACAGGCAGCTTGATTTCCAGACTTTATATGGTTCGAGCAAACATGGATGGATGAACAATACCTGGCTCGAAGAAACCGATAATATTTTCCCCCTGCTCGACGCTATCATTCAATATATACCCGAAGCTCCAACGCCCGAAGGACCTCTGCAGATGCAGATCACTTCGCTCGACTACAGTTCCTATGTGGGACGTATTGCTATCGGGCGGGTTTCGCGCGGTGAAATATCCGAAGGAATGAATGTAACGCTCCTCAAGAGAGACGGGTCAGTAACCAAATCGAAGATCAAAGAATTGTATTCCTTTTCAGGCCTGGGCCGTGTTAAGGTAAATTCGGTGCATTCGGGTGATATCTGCGCATTGGTTGGTCTCGAAGGCTTCGATATCGGCGATACCGTTACCGATCCCGAAACACCCGAACGTCTGCCCGATATTCATATCGATGAGCCTACCATGAGCATGCTTTTTGCCATCAACAACTCACCTTTCTTTGGGAAAGAGGGCAAATTTGTTACTTCAAGGCATTTAAACGACCGTTTGCAGAAAGAAATAGAAAAGAACCTTGCACTTCGCGTTGAAGAAACAGGTTCGTCGGATCAGTTTATTGTTTACGGTCGTGGAATCCTCCACCTTTCGATCCTGATTGAGACCATGCGTCGTGAAGGATACGAATTACAGGTAGGCCAGCCACAGGTAATTATTAAGGAAATTGACGGCGTGAAGTGTGAGCCTATCGAAACACTTATCGTCGATACCCCTCTCGAAGTATCAGGAAAAGTTATTGACCTGGTTACCCAGCGTCGTGGCGATATGCTCGCCATGAGTCCTAAAGGTGACCTGATGCACCTTGAGTTTGTGATCCCCTCACGCGGTATAATAGGCCTGCGTAATGCAGTGCTTACGGCTACTGCAGGCGAAGCTATTATGGCGCACCGTTTCAAAGCATTCGAACCCTGGAAAGGGACCTTGCCACAGCGTCTTGCCGGTGTATTAATCAGCATCGACACAGGTATGGCAACGGCTTACAGTATTGATAAACTTACCGATCGCGGACGTTTCTTCGTTGAGCCTTTCGATGAAATTTACGAAGGACAGATCGTTGGCGAAAATTCGCGTGATAACGACCTGGGCGTTAATATCTCAAAAGCCAAGCAGATGACCAACTTCCGCACCACTGCCAAAGATGAGGCAGTACGGATGCCGCCGGCCGTAAAGTTCTCGCTCGAGGAAGCCCTCGAATATATTCAGATTGACGAAATGGTTGAAATTACCCCGAAATCAATGCGCTTACGCAAAATATATCTGAAAGAACACGAACGCAAGCGGATGTCGAAATAAGACAGCCTGAATAAAAAATAGCTTTACTATTTACAAATGACGATTTACGAACAAAACCGTAAATCGTCATTTGTATTTTTATATCAGTCTATTCTCATTAATCGTAAATTGCACCCCTAAATCCGCAATCCGCAATCCGCAATCCGCAATCCGCAATCCCATGAAATCTCTTAAACCAACCTTCTTCTTCCTCTTTATAACCCTTTTCAGCTTTATTGCCAAAGCCGACGAAGGCATGTGGCTGCCAATGCTTGTAAGCAAATACAATATAAATGCAATGCAGCAGATTGGTCTGAAGCTTACAGCCGACCAGATATACAGCGTTAATCAGGCCTGTCTTAAAGATGCCATTATTGCGCTCGATCATGGCGGATGCACAGGATCGATAATCTCGCAGAAAGGGCTGCTGATCACAAATCATCATTGCGGATACGAAGCCATTGCAGAACAAAGTTCGGTGGGCAGCGACTTCCTTACCGATGGTTTCTGGGCTATGCGTCCCGAGGAAGAACTGCCTATCCCCGGCAAAACGGTTTCGTTCCTTATTCGGATGGAAGATGTAAGCGCCCGCGTGCTGGCAAATGTTACGCCCGGAATGGATGAAGGTGAGAGAGGTGCCGCCATTCAGAAAGAAACGGATCAGATTATCGAAGAAACGGAAACAGGATCAGAATTTGAAGTTTCGGTTGAAAGTATGTTCGAAGGCAATGAATATTATATGTTTGTGTATCAGACCTATAAAGATGTCCGTATGGTGGGTGCTCCGCCTTCATCCATCGGAAAGTTTGGAGGTGATACCGATAACTGGATGTGGCCGCGACATACAGGCGATTTCTGCCTGCTAAGGGTATATTCGGACGCCGACGGTAAGCCTGCAGTATACGATAAAAGCAATTTGCCCCTGCAACCAAAATATTTTCTTCCTGTTTCGCTGGCAGGAGTGAAAGAAGGCGATTTTTCGATGATTCTGGGATACCCCGGAGCCACCGACCGTTACCTGACTTCATACGGTATTCAGGAGAAACTCATGCAGAGCAATCCTGCGGATATTAAAGCCAAACGGGCTAAGATGGATGTGATGAAACGATATATGGATGCTGACGATGCCACCCGTATTGCTTATGCCGGCGACTACGCATACCTGGGGAATTTCTGGAAGAAATCGCAGCAGGAAAGCAAATCGCTGCAACGTTTAAAAGTGTATGATGACAAAAAGAAAATTGAAGACGAATTTCAGGAATGGGTTAACGGGGACGAAAGCCGTAAACTTACCTACAGCAGTGTGATGGATGATTTTAAAACACTGTACCAGTCTTCTGCCCAAAGCCGTGCCAACGAAGCTATTGTGTATGCCGGCGAACTGCTGATGGGTGCCAGGATATTGTATATTGCATTCCAGACCGGCGAACTGGTAAGCAGGTTCGATTCGGCTGATTTTAACGAAATGGTAAGCAGCAACAAGGTGAGGGCGGCAAAATTTTATAAAACATTCAATCCCGCACTCGAAAAGGAACTGCTGCGTAATATGCTTGAAGTATATGCTACGAATGTTTCGCCGCAATATGTGCCTGATTGTTATGCAATTATTCACAAGAAGTTTAAAAATGATGTAGGAAGGTATGCAGATTATATTTTTGAACATTCCATTTTTGCTTCCGAAGCCAGGCTGCTTGAATTCCTTGATAATCCCAGGAAGAAAACGATAACTAAAGATCCGGCTTTCGTGGCGGCGAATTCGTTTATTGCTTCCTATATGCTTGCCCGCCTTTCGCAGATGACCGACGAGGATAAATTTTCGAAAGCCCGCCGACTGTATATTGCCGGATTACGCGAAATGCATCCCGAAAGCACCTTCTATCCCGATGCCAACAGCACCATGCGGCTTACCTACGGAACCGTGAAGCCATACCAGCCTGCCGATGCACTTTTTGCCGCTTATTATACCACTTTAAAGGGCGTTATGGAAAAAGAAGATTCGACAAATGCTGAATTCGTAGTTTCCCCGCGCTTAAAAGACTTGTACAATAAAAAGGATTTTGGACGCTATTCCGATGATGGCATCATGCATGTCTGCTTTCTGACAACCCACGATATTACAGGAGGAAATTCGGGAAGCCCGGTTGTAAATGCCAATGGTGAACTTACGGGGCTGGCTTTCGATGGGAATTCCGAAGCCATGAGCAGCGATATCAAATTTGATGTGAATCTGCAACGCACCATTTGTGTCGATATCCGCTATGTACTTTTTGTTGTGGATAAATTTGCAGGTGCGGGGTACCTGGTTGATGAGATGAAACTTGCAAAATAGATACACAGACCTAATTCATAGAAAGCTAGTAGTTTTCTGAAGAGTATTTTTTATTTCTTCCTGAAAACGACAATTTCCTTTTATTAAATAAGTTTGTACAGTAAAATGGGAATAAAATCTGTATTTATCATGTCCCAAGTTCCGAAATCTAAATATAGCGCTATCCGAAATGTTATTGCATCAATGATTTTCAACTCATTTATCCAGTGCCAGATTAAAGCATATTGAAAACCAATGAGATGTATAATGATGATGTGGGATAAATAGAATATTGGAGCTTTTTTGAGTGCAATAAACTTCAAATTAAATGGAGGCTGTACAGGAGTTTTAAATTCCTAAATTTGATATGTTGAGTTTTATTGGAACAAATTAGATAATGCCTTTTCAGGACAATAAAGTATTCCAGAAAGCACTATTAGGATCTTCTCTTGTAAAAGTCTGATGAAGATATTAAAATAGGTAGAATTTAATTTCACAAGCATGAAATTGAAAGTATTAGATATTTTAATAAAATATACTGCTGATTGCAAAAGAAATGAAATTAAAGTATAATTTTGATAAAATTATATATTTGAAAAAAGTTATTGAAACATTTATTTATAAACTAAAACAAAAAAGAAATGAAAAAAATTTTTGCCGGACTAGTGATTTTAACATTCGCAGTCGGTTCTTTTGCTCAAAAGACTGTGGTTAAAGTTGAGTCCCAAGTACAGGAAATCAAGCAAGAAGGACAGTTCCTGAAACGAAAAGTAGCTATCGCCCGATTCTCGAATGAAACGGAGTATGGGAAAGGTATATTCTACGACAAGGCGAATGATCCTCTGGGTAAACAAGCACTCGATATTTTATCCACAAAACTTTCGTCTACCAACAAATTCATTCTGCTCGAAAGGCAAGATATGGATAAAGTGCTTGAAGAGATGAAAATAGCCGGAAATGAAGGGTTTCAGAAGGTCGGTGCTGATTTTTTAATTATAGGTTCGATAACCGAATTCGGACGTAAGAACGTAGGTGATGTAAAAGCATTTTCAAGAGCCAAAACCCAAACTGTTCAGGCAGGTGTAAGTATCCGCTTGATTGATGTTTCAACCGGGCAAATCATTTATTCGGAAGAAGCAAAAGGCGAAGCCGAAACAACCAATAAGACGGTGATGGGATTTGGACAGCAAGCAGACTATGATGCAACTTTAAGCGATAAAGCTATCTCGGCCGCCATTTCAAAACTTGTTGAGAATGTAATTAATAATTGTATGGACCGGCCATGGAAATCATACTTTTTGTCGTATGATGAAAACGGTATCCTAATTTCGGGCGGCAAAAGCCAAGGATTAAAGATAGGCGATAAGTATGAAGTAATTGAAAAGGGGAAAAGTGTAAAAAATCCTCAAACCGGAATGATGATTGAATTACCAGGTAAAGTAGTAGGTAAAGTTGAAATTGATTTTGTAGGAGGCGACAATCCCCAAAGTGAATTTGCTATGGTATCATTTGCCGAAGGCAATATTGATAAACAAAATTTAAGTAACTATTTTATAAAGGAGATCAAAAAATGAAAAAAATATTGTTAGTTTTCGCAATGGGCATACTCTTGCTTGGCGGTTGTCGCGGATTAAAAACGGCATCAAGTGGTTTGGAAAATGAAGCCTACCTCGAGTTTTTAGGTGATTCTGGTTTCTATAAAGGAGGCGTGAATGTTACCATTGATGACAAAACCTCCTTTACAGCTGAAGTATATAAAGATAAGCGTACCCGTACCAAAGGACAGGTGTATGCTATATCAACAGGCACCCATACTATTTCAGTAGCATACAACGGAAAAATTATCGTAAAAAAGCAAATTTTTGTATCGGCTCAGGAATCTAAAAAAATAACACTACCATGAATAAAGTAATAGTTTTAGCAGTCTCTTTTTTTTTAATGCTGTCGTGTACTACCCAACAGCCTTTATATACTTGGGCTAACTACGAAACAACAAGTTATAACTATTTAAAAAACAGCGACGAAAAATCTACTCAGGCATTAATCGAAACCTATAAACAGATAATCGAAAATCAAAAAGGTAGCCGGGGCAAGGTGCCTCCTGGAGTATATGCTGATTATGGTTTCCTGTTACTGCTGTCCAATAAGAACGAAGAGGGGAAGGCAATGCTATTAAAAGAAATTTCAGTTTACCCTGAAGCAAAAGTCTTTATTGATAGAATTTTAAAAAAACTTGAGAAATGAAAAAAATACTTTTTTTACTCGTCGCTATAGCTTTATTTGCAAGCAGTTGTACCAGCACAAAAACTGCTTTGAGGTCGGAAGCATATAAGGGGATGTATGCTGAAAAACCACTGACTGTTCTACTCATGCCTCCCATCAATAAAAGTACAAACGTTGAAGCCAAGGAGTACTTCCATTCCACATTGAACATGCCCATTAATAATGCTGGCTATTATGTGATTCCACAGATTCTTTCGATGGAAATTTTAAAAAAGGAAAGTGCGTATGATGCGGAAAATTTCATAAACTCGCCATTAAATAAGTTCGGAGAAATATTCGGAGCTGATTTAGTACTGTTTACCGTTATTAACAGATGGGATAAATCCGGGTTAGCTGCCAAGATAATTGTTGATGTTGAATATATTTTCAAGTCGACTAAAACTAATGAGATTGTATATACCCGAAAAGGAACCGTTACGTATGATGCATCGATTAATACCGGTGCTCCTGGTGCATTGGGCTTACTTGCAAATATGGCTGCATCAGCTATCAATACAGCTGCTACCAAATATGTTGATGTGGCAAGAGCTTGCAACGCTTATACCTTTAAGGATTTACCTGCAGGAGAATACAGCCCGTTGTATGGCACTGATGGGACTTTGCCATCAGGTAAAAATGGTTTCAGAGTTACCTTGAATTCAAGTTATAGATAAATATTTTTCTTTTTAATGATTAATCAAGGATTAATCATTAAAAAGAAAAAGATAAACCGCGGATGAGTAATCCGGTATCGGTTTGAAGAGTAAACAGATGGGGATAAGTATACAGCTATTTGTTATTGATTATTTGTCTTCAAACTTAACTTAGTGTTTTACTGCAATTATGTTGTTATCGAGGCAGAGAAGGGCTTTTAAAAAGCCTTTCCTCTTCTAAAACTTCTTACAGAAGGACTTAAAAAGAGAGGCTGAAATTGAACTTGCAGAGCTAATTTGCTTTATGCAGCAGATAACCTGACAGGAAGGCTAGTATTTATCATTCTCATCGCTGCCCGCGTTGGTTCCGGGATTATTCTCGTCGAAGGTAGTGCAATTAAAATAGTCTTCTTTTAGCCCCTCAGGTTTCTCGAAATCGCCCTGTGTGAGTTGCAGCTGGCTGTCGTTGTAAACTCGTTTCATATAGAGCGCCCATATCGGTAGCGCCATATTGGCACCCTGTCCGAGGGCGGTTGTGCGGAAACGTATGGTGCGGTCGTCGCCGCCTACCCAAACGCCTGTTACCAGGTCGGGGGTGAGGCCCATAAACCATCCATCGGAATTGCTTTGGGTGGTGCCTGTTTTACCTGCTATTGGATTGGTAAGTCCGTATTTTCCGCGCAGGCGCGATCCGGTTCCGCTTTCAACAACACCTTTCATAAGTCCGATCATCATATAGGCGGTTTCTTCGTTCATGGCTTCATCCTGGTGCGGTACAAACTGCTCGATGACATTTCCATGTTTATCCTCAATACGTGTTATAAACAGGGGTTGCACGAATATCCCCTTGTTGGCGAAAGTGCTCATGGCTCCCGTCATTTCGTACAGCGAAATATCGGGGGTGCCCAGACAAATGGAAGGTACAGCAGGCAAAGGGCTGAATATTCCCATTTTGTGTGCGATTTTTATTACCGCTTCGGGCGAGAAACGTTTTATCAGGTATGCAGAAATCCAGTTGATGGAATTGGCAAGGGCTTCTTTAAGTGTAACCATCTGGCCTTCCTTATAATCGCTCGAGTTGGAAGGTGACCATAATTTTCCGTTAGCTTCGATCGAATACTGAACGTTGGCCACTTCGGAGCAGGGATACATCTGGCCATCTTGCATGGCCACAGTATAAACAAATGGTTTAAATGTTGAGCCTACCTGCCTGCGGGCAACAGTAGTATGGTCGTATTTAAAGTACCGGAAGTTTATTCCGCCTACATAGGCCCTCACATAGCCGGTTTGAGGTTCCATCGACATAAGCCCGGCATGAAGGAACCATTTGTGGTATTTTATCGAATCCATCGGACTCATTATGGTATCAATGTCACCCTGCCACGAAAATACGCGCATGGGAATAGGAGTGGCAAAAGCACGTTCGATGGAGTCGTTGGGCAGGCCGGCGCGTTTCATGCTGCGGTACCTGTCGGAACGTTTTTTGGAAGAAATAAGTAATTTCTGGATTTCATTTCTGTCCGAAAGGTCGAAAGGCGCATGTGAATTGCCTTTCCAATGCTTGAAAAAAGCAGGCTGAAGGTCTTTCGACATATGCTCAGTAACTGCCTCCTCGGCATACCTTTGCATATGTGAGTTTATGGTGGTATAAATTTTTAACCCGTCCTTGTATAGGTTGTAATACGAACCGTCGGCTTTTCTGTTTTTGGCAACCCATCCATAGGCAGGGTCACGGAGCCAGCGCACCGAATCGGCCATAAAGTCGTCGGGGTCATCATAATTAGCTTTTTCGGGCTTGTCGGCCATAAGTGCCTGCCTCAGGTATTCCCTGAAATAGGTGCCAGGCCCGCTGTTGTGATCCTGCAGGGTATATTGCGACATATCGAGGGGAAGCATGCGTACCGAATCGTACTGCCTTTCGGTGATATACCCGTTTTTAAACATTTGGTTCAAAACCACTTCACGGCGTTTCTTCGAACGTTCCTTATTGCGTACCGGGTGAAAATAGGATGGGGCTTTCAGTAAGCCAATCAATACAGCTGATTCCTGTAAGTTCAGCTCCGAAGGTGTTTTATCGAAATAGGTTTTTGATGCCGACTTCACCCCATAGGCAAGGCTTCCGAAGTCGACCGTGTTCAGGTACAAAGCCAGGATTTCTTCCTTGGTATAGTTGCGTTCCAGTTTTATGGCTGTAATCCATTCTTTCAGTTTTGCGTAGCCGGTACCAAATATAGTATAGTGGGTATTGCGGGGGAACAGATTTTTTGCCAGCTGCTGCGTAATGGTGCTTCCGCCTCCTTTGTCGCTGCTGGTGATCATACCTAAAACAGCCCTGAGCAGTGCTTTCCCATCAATACCTGAATGCTGTTCGAAACGTGAATCCTCTGTAGCAATAAGTGCTTTAACAAGCCAGGGCGATAACTCGGAATAATGTATATTGGAACGGTTCTCGAGATAGAAAGAACCCAGTACTTTCTGATCGGCCGAAATTACCTCGGAAGCCAGTTTGCTCTTTGGATTTTCGAGTTCTTCGAATGAAGGCATAAAGCCTAACCATCCGATGGAGAG
>CAIJPI010000319.1 GCA_903822525.1 uncultured Bacteroidales bacterium
CGGGTTTGCGTGCCATAGCTTTGGTAGGGTGCTCACCCATTTCAATTATATCAGGGGCATGTATTATTTCAAATACAGCAGCATCGCACCCGCGTTCGTGTAGTAAGGAACGGATTGCGGCTTCCTGGCCAATTAAAACGATCTTATCGTCGGGAGACAGCTCCTTAGAGGCAAGAATAGCACCATCTATTGCAGCCGCCGGCGCGAAATCGCCGCCCATTACATCTAACCCGATTCTCATTTAAAGAATCTTTTACTTAACATGGTTTGCCTTTTTAATGGCAAAATTAAGCTGTTGTATTTTTCTCAATAGCGAGGCGGCCTTTGTAGTAGCCACATTCAGGACATACCCTGTGATAGAGTACCGAAGTGCCACAGTTTGTGCAAAGTATGAAGGTTGGTGCTTCAAGTTTATAATGTGTTCTGCGTTTTGCCGTTCTGGTTTTCGAGAACCTGTGTTTTGGATTTGGCATTGTATTAGGTATTTATTGTTAATTCAAATTATTTACTGATCAGTATTAAGTTTCCGTAGGGCTTCCCAGCGGGGATCAACCGATTCGGTTGGAGTCATCGTTTCGAGTAGCCGCAACATTTCCGGGTCACAGGTGCTTTTCCCGTTTTCATCATCAGGATGAAGCAGGCGCACAGGCAGGGCCAGGTGTATGAATTCATATATATACGACGACAGATCGAATTGGTATTCCGTTTCAGGAATTACAACCACATCTTCGCTCTCTTCCTCATATTCAGCACCCAGCTTAACGATAAGTTTCTGTGAATCTGAGAGTAAGAAATTAAATTCATTGGTACAACGATCGCAGGTAACAAGCACTTTGCCCTCAAGATGGATGTCGAAAATCATCATTCGTTCCATCTTTTCAAGGTCAACTGTAACATGTACATTACCATGCTGTATCTGCGAAAACTCAAAATGTTCAAAGAACGAATCATTCACCTCAAACTCAAACGGATGATTTCCAGGCTCAAGCCCAACGAACTGAATATGATATTCTTTGAGGCGGTTCACTGTATCACTATTAAATTGAGGGGCGCAAAATTACGAAATCCAATTTAAAATAACAAACACTTGTTTTGCAGATATTTATTACTCCAAAGCCTTACCACTCGGTCAATCCGTCTGATTACCACAAAAACACCTGTATTTCTGCGAACCTGATTTCTGTTATTTTCGTCCGAAATCGGCCGGAATTTCTCCCCAGGCTTTTGTCTCCCATTTTAATATCCTGGTATCGCACGGATTGTTGTTAAGCCACTCAACTGCACGGTCCATCAGTTCAAATAATTCCTTGTTTTTCGCGCTCCGACCCAGTTTGGTATTCACACGCTTCGTCTTTACCCACAGAATTGCATTTCGCGAATCGCTGTAAAGAGGCAGCGACATGCCGTTCTGCTTTAAATAAGCAAGGCCGGTAACAATAGCAAGGAATTCGCCTATATTGTTAGTCCCTTCCGGAAATGGGCCCCGGTGAAAAATTTCCTGCCCGGTAAGCATGTTTACACCTCGATACTCAAGCACACCCGGATTCCCGCTGCATGCAGCATCAACACATATTGCCTGTTTCAGCGGATCGCCACAGGCCTTACCCGGTACTCTGAGGGTGGCAGCCTTTGCCGTTTTTCCTATATAGTTCCAGGCACTGCTGCCGGCAGCACTTTTAGCTTCTTCGAGGCTTTGAAAACCCTTGTATTTTGCGGCAGCGTAACCGTCAACCTGCTTTTTGCACTTATCCCATGTATCGAAAATGCCCGTTTGATGACCTTCCCAAACTACATAAAATTTACTTTTCGGCTTTTTCATGGCAGTTTGCAAAAGTACAGGAATTTGCCGTTC
>CAIJPI010000320.1 GCA_903822525.1 uncultured Bacteroidales bacterium
CAAAACAGGCAGGCAAAACAACATGTGTAACCCATAAAACTGCTTATTTATGGATAAAAAGAAAGCTTCAGGCTAAAAAACACCACCATAAAATCCGGATTTATGGATATCATAAGTCAGTTCTCAATTTACAATAAATAAGTGGCAACACAAAAAATACCGTAGCACTCTAACAACTAACCTAACAACAAACAACAATGGCCGATAACAACCGAAATTCCCAGGGCCGTTTTGTAACCGGCCACAAAGGCGCCAAACCAAAAGGCACCATCAACAAGCAAACCCGCGAGTACATGGAGCGTGTCGATCGCATAAACGATATATTGGAATCAAACCTCGAGGGGTAATTAGTGTACAATGTGTATCTATATGTTTTTTAATCTGTTTATGGCTTCTTCAATTCCGGCAACAAGTATACCGTTATTCAGCTGGTAGGCACTTCCTTTTACAGGTGCAATAATAAAAGTATGGTCAGGATTTATATCAGCCAGGGCGTTGTAATTGCCTTTTGTAAGTTGAGGTGCAGCAGATGCTTTACATTCGATGGCTATTTTCCGGTTGCCACGCACAAGTATGAGGTCAATTTCGTTTCCGGTGGCAGTACGGTAAAAACCAGGGGTCCACTCTGGCATGTTTTCAATACAGTTTTCAATAACCAGGGCTTCCCACGAAACTCCAAATACAGGATTTCCCATAAGGCTGTTATAATCAGGGATCTGTAACAAACGATTCAGTATTCCGGTATCGCGGACATATACTTTAGGTGATTTAACAAGCCTTTTTTTTAAATTTGCTTCATAGGGTTGCAAGGTTCGCAGAATATAGGTCTGTTCGAGTAAGTCGATATATCGGCGAACGGTTGGATGTGTGAGCCCCAGCGATTCGCCTAATTTGGAAGCGTTGAGCAAAGCTCCCTGGTTATGGGCACACATGAGTAATAACCGGCGTAGCTGCAGTGCCGGAATTTGAAATCCCAATTGCGGAATATCGCGTTCGATATAAGTCCGTATAAAATTTTCGAGCCACAGCATGCTGTCCGAATCAGTCTTACCCAGGTAGCTTTCGGGGAATCCACCGCGTAACCAATAGCGTTGCAACGTATACCCAGGTTCGTTATTCACTTCATTTATAAGAAAAGGAGAAAGTTCGGTCAATCCAATCCTTCCGGCCAGGGATTCGGAACTTTTCTGCAGTAATGCCTGCGATGCTGATCCCAAAATAATAAACTTGCCGTTACGTCTACTTTTGTCGATTGCACTGCGCAATACGGAGAAAAGATGTGGGACAAGTTGTACCTCATCTAAACATATAATTGCTTCGTGGTTTGCTTCAAAAAACAGGTTAGGTTCTGTGAGTTTATTCAGGTCTTCGTAATTTTGCAGATCAAGATAAACAAATGGATTCATGCTTTCGGCCAGCATTTTTACGAGCGTAGATTTACCACATTGCCTTGGACCGAGTACAGCAACAGCCGGAAATACTCCAAGATGTTGAAGAACAGTTGATTCCAATTGTCTGCGAATTAAATCATGCATATTGTAAATTCGATTTTCATTTTGCACAAATATACTATAAATACCTTATCTGTTGATTGTTATAGGTTTGTATATGAAAATGAAGGAGGAAGAGAAACATGGTAGAGCCGGCGAGTGTGTGAGTAGGAGAGAGGTTGGAAATTTTGCCAAAATTTACTAAAGATTTTAAAAATTTCGGATTGCGGATTGGGGATTTCGGATTGGGGATTGCGGATTGAAGATTTCGGATTGTGGATTGCGGATTTCGGATTGCGGATTGACGATTGACGATTTACGATTTACGATTGCGGATTGCGGATTGCGGAGTGGGGATTGCGGATTGGGGATTTACGATTTACGATTTGCGATTAACGATTTACGATTTACGATTTTGGATTTACGATTTTGGATTTCAGACTCCTACATCCAATATCCCACTTCCGTCTTCCGACTTCGAATTTACGATTTACGACAACCAACTTCTACCATCCACCGTCTACCTTCTACCTTCCAATAGTTAATGGTTAATTATATTAATTTTAGGGTATCAGAACATTTGCTATGTGATTTAGAAATTTTCCAGTAACAGAAAATCAGCGATATGCTTATGTCGGATTCCTTCCATATTATCAGTCCATACCTCGTCCATAGTTACAACGTATTTTGGAAAATGATCTTTAATTTTGAGCAGGGGCCTGAACTCCCTGTCGATGGTGGTTTGCTCTGTCATTTTATAAGCAACCTGCACGTATATTTTTAGTTCGTTTCGTTCGGCGATAAAATCAATCTCGTTGTCGCCTGATTTTCCAACAAAAACCCTGTATCCTCTGCGTTTTAGTTCAAGCATCACAATATTTTCCAATATTCCCGATATAAGCCTGTCCTTAAAACCCATTACGGCATATAGCAAGGACTGGTCGCCAACGTAATACTTCTCGTTTGTTTTAAGGATTTCTTTCCCTTTAATATCGTAACGGGGAATCCTGTAAATAATAAAGGCACTCTCAAGAGCATTTAGATAATTATATACTGTATTAAGATCGATCTTACGAAATTGATTTTTGAAATAATCAGCCACATTTTTAGCCGAAAATTTATTGCCTGTGTTGTCAAAAACATATTTAACAACCCGTTCAAGTAGTTCAACATCACGGATATTATATCGTTGAACAGTATCACGCAGAATAGCTGAGGAGTATATATCGTACACTACTTTATAGGCAGTATCGAAACTGTATTCCCCGGTATGCAAAACCGGGAATCCACCCATTCGTAAAAAATGGTTGAATTCGTGGTAGCGGTCCGTGGTATCTGCATGAGTACGTTCGTGTTTGAAAAGCAGGTATTCGGCAAATGACAATGTGTTTATATGTATTTCAATATAACGGCCGGCCAGGTATGTTGCCAACTCCGAAGATAATAACCTGGAATTGGAACCAGTAATATAGATGTCCGCATTAAAATCGACCAAAAAGGAATTTACGGCTTTTTCCCAGCCTGCAACTTCCTGTATCTCGTCGAGCAGGATATAGTAACGTTCATTATTTACAATCTTAGCCTGTATATACTTGTATAACTTATCCGCTTTGTCAACTTCCGAAAATTCGAAACTTTCAAAATTGAGATAGATAATATTACTTACTTCGATTCCATTTACAATGAATTCATCACTCAACAATCTGAGGATCGATGATTTTCCGCTTCTGCGTAACCCGGTGATAACCTTTACAAAAGGCTTATCGATAAACTCGCGAAGCTGGCGTAGATATATATCCCTTACAATCATTTCAGTCAGTTAATAGGTTATACCCGCAAATATAGTGAAATTAATGACTGTTTTTAGGGTTATAATCATAAAAATATCTTTGATTCTGCATTGTTTAAAGAAAAGAGTGTCAACAAAAAGTTTCGGTATGCTTACTTAAGCGCTTGTTATGCAAACTTAGGTGTTGATCAGAGTAATTACGGTAATGCGTTAATGCGATAATGTGATAATGCGGTAATGGGGTAATGTAAAAATGTGTTAATGCGATAATTCGATAATGTGGTTTACTCTTTAGAATCGCTTCTTTTCCGGTGTTTGCCGGTTATCGAAGAAGTCGAGAATAATTATTTTGTTGCCAATGATTTTGTAAAATACATTGATCTGTTTAACAATAGTAAATCCTCTTATACCTTTTTCGTTATACTCAATTGTCCCTATTTCAGGGAATTCAGCAAGGATGTCTATTGTATCATACACTTTTTTGACAAATGACTCTGTAACTCTCTGATTCCATTCTTTCAACAGAAATTCGATGATTTTATCGAATTTACGGTCAGCTTGTGTGGTCCAGTGTATTTCTAGAGCCATTTGTTATGTTTCTTTTTCATTTCATCATGGCTGATGAGATATTCCGGATTTTCACTTTCTCCAAGGGCAGATATAAGTTCCTTTTGTTCCTGATAGGTCAGCCTATTCCATAATTGGCCCTCTTTCGCTGAAGATCTTTTTTTTATGAGATCATAGAAGCTGGCCAAAAGGTTTTCGTTTTCAATGCTATCAATAAGCAGGTGAATATTCTTTTTCAATTCTATTGTATTCATGTTGTTGCCTTCCTTTCTGTAAGGTTAATTAACAATTTAGTGTGTGAATAGTGAAAATAAATGCTCGTCTACAATAAGCCCCTCCGGGGTTTGGGGTCTCCTGTCAACTCAGAGTGAATAATGAATATTGAAAACAAATGCTCGTCTACAATAAGCCCCTACGGGGTTTGGGGTCTCCTGTCAACTCAGAGTGGATAGTGAATAGTGAAAATAAATGCTCGTCTACAATAAGCCCCTCCGGGGTTTGGGGTCTCCTGTCAACTCAGAGTGGATAGTGAATAGTGGATAGTGACTAGGGAATAGTGAATAGTGAATAGTGAATAGTGAATAGTGAAGGATAAAGAGAGATATCCGCTGCTCAGAACTAGTGCCTCAGCAGATTTGCCTATACCAAACTTAGTCCTTCGATACGTTCAAAATGTTTAAGGTTTAACGTTTTTACAGGAAGGTCATTGACTATGCAGGTTGCTGCTATAAAGATATCTCTGAACTCGATAAGCTTATTTTGCTGGCGTAGTTGCAGGTAAATCTCAGCCGCTTTACTTGCAACATCCTCATTAAAGGCTAAAACAGGTAAACCTTCAGTAAGGATTTTAATATCATTAACCTTTTGGGGTGTATTAGCTCCAATGAGCAATTCATACAAAGTTACTGAAGAGATATAAATGTGATCTGTTTCAGGAATCAGGAATAAGACAGTTTTTGTTTTATCTTTTGCCCGCAGAAATTCAATAAAGATGCTGGTGTCAACTACCATTCCGGGACTCTCCATTGATTAAATGATTCCTGATTTTCGTCAAATATTCTTAAATCGTTTTCGGACCAGACAGAGACATTAAGGATTTTACTTTTGTAATTACTCAGGAAGGAGGTTTTAGGAATCTTTTGTTTGCTTAACAAAAAATCCATAAAGTCATTAACTTCTTTCCTGGCAAATTTATTTAACCGGTTGTATTTAACTACTATGTCGCTCATTTTTTTACGGATTTAACTGATTTGCTTACAACTAAGCGTTAAAAAGTTAATTGCACGAATTTGTTACACAAAGTTATATAAATTTATAAAAATAACAACAACAACCCTGCAAAAGCATCCAGTGTATAGTGAAAATAAATGCTCGTCTACAATAAGCCCCTCCGGGGTTTGGGGTCTCCTGTCAACTCAGAGTGAATAGTGGTTTTCTAAAAAAGCCTTATTTTTCATTCACTTTGCCTAAGATTTCTGATATATCAAGTTCAATTTTTGAAAAGGCGAACCACTTTTTACCCAGGTCCTTCAGCGAAGCCCCGATATGATAAACAGTTTTACTATCGATAATCAGGAATCGGTCGTGCGATTTTGTAAATGATTTAACTTCTATTTTGGGGTATTGGGCATTAAACTTTTTCAGATCGAGTTTTAATTGTGCCGGGATAGAAGCGGTGTATATGGTAGTTTCTACATTTGGATTTCTTTTTGCTAATAAAACCAACACGCTTTCATCTACATAATTATCTATCAATACAATTGAAGTTGTCGCTGATTTAATGATATCTGATACAAACAGGTATGCATCGAAGATTTGCCCGTCGTAAAAAATACCCTCTCTGGGTGGAAGATGTGTATTGATCAGTAAGTCAAATCTTTGGTCATGTTCCAGGAGTTTACTTTCAATTCTGTCGATACGTTGATTGATTACATACCCTTTCAACAAATAATCCTTAAGGATCTGGTTAGCCCAAATACGAAATTGGGTACCACGCTTTGATTTAACCCGGTATCCGACAGAAATAATAACATCGAGGTTATAGAATTTTGTTTTATACTTTTTCCCATCTTCGGCAGTTAGTAAGGAATCCTTACATACTGAGGTTTGTTCTAATTCCCTCTCTTTAAATACATTGCCGATATGAAGCGTGATGTTGTTCCGTGTTGTTTGAAACAGTTCGGACATTTGTGCCTGTGTAAGCCATACAGTTTCATCCTCTAATTTTACCTCTATCATTGAAGTTGCATTATCAGGCTGATAAATTAGTACTTCAGCTTTTGACATGAGATTTTTAGTAATAAAAAGAATAATGTTTTAATGAATAGTGAACAGTGATTAGAGGAATAGATGTTGAAAATATTGCCAGATTTTACTAAAGTTTTTTGTATAGCCGTTATAAATTTGCATCAACTATCAGTTCTTTGAAATTATGTACCAAATCAGCTAACACAGACTTACACTGATAAAGACAAAAATCCGTGCAAATCCGTTGGGGCTGTGTTATCCGTGTTCTATTTCCGGAGTTGATGGATTTTATTCAGGTAAGATTGGATCCACTGATGGCACTGATAAAA
>CAIJPI010000321.1 GCA_903822525.1 uncultured Bacteroidales bacterium
ATATAACAGAATCAATTCCTGCTACAATATTCTAAAACAGAACCTATTCTTTTAATCCATATAACTGATTTACATTATATTAAACTTATTTTGTCTTGTTTCCAGCGAACTGAATCTTCCTTCTATTCGCATCGAAAGGTTAATTATCTTTGCCACTTAATGTGAATCGCAGAGAATGATACAATTTGAAGAAGCATTGGAGATTATAAGCCGATCAGCCGTTCTCCTTGCATCAGAATTGATACCGCTTGATGAATGCCCGGGTAGGGTATTGGCCGCAGATGTATACTCGGATATGGATATGCCGCCTTTCGATAAATCGGCCGTGGATGGATATGCATGCCGGCGTTCGGATCTGGGCGAAGAGCTGAAAGTACTTGAGATCATTCCTGCCGGTAAGGCACCTACCAGAATAATCGGTTCGCTCGAATGCGCCAAACTTATGACCGGTGGAATGATGCCTGAAGGTGCCGATACAGTCATCATGGTTGAAGACGTCGAAATGACTGGTATAGATACTATCCGCTTTACAGCCTCCCGCACTGCGCCGAATTTTTGCTTCAGAGCAGAAGATATAACCCAGGGCGATAAAGTTCTGGATAAAGGAACCCTGGTACGTCCCCAGGAAATAGCTGTTTTAGCATCAGTAGGATGCTCCCGTCCGGAAGTATATTCGCAGCCCCGTATCGGCATTATTTCAACCGGGGATGAACTGGTTGAACCCAACGAGATGCCTGCCCTTTCGCAGATACGGAACAGCAATGCCTTACAGTTGCTTGCACAGGCGCAGGGTGCAGGCTGTAAAGCCCGGTATTTCGGAATTGCACGCGATACCGAGGAAGCAACCCTCGAAATTATTCAGGAAGCTTCAGCTGCAAGCGATATTGTAATTCTTACAGGTGGCATTTCAGCAGGCGATTTTGATTTTGTTCCTTCAGTGATACAAGAGGCAGGTTATGATATAAAATTCCGCAGTCTGGCAGTACAACCCGGCAAACCGGTAATATTTGCCACCCGGGGAAAACAATACCTGGTTGCCTTACCCGGAAACCCGGTTTCATCGTTTGTACAATTCGAAATGCTTGTAAAACATCTTATCAGGCTGATTACCGGGAATAAAAGCAGGCAGTTATCCCTGAAAGTCCCTATGGGCATTGATTATACAAGAAAAAGAACTTCGCGAAAAGCATTCTTCCCTGTTTATCTCGCCGAAGATGGAACTGCAATGCCAGTTGAATATCATGGTTCGGCACATATACATTCCTACATTCATGCCGAAGGAATAGTCATAATCGAAATTGGAGAAAATGAAATCAGGAAAGGAACTTTGGTAGATGTTCGACTCGTTTAACAGGCGTATTAACTACCTCCGCATATCGGTTACTGACCGTTGTAACCTCCGCTGCACCTATTGCATGCCTGCCGAAGGCATTGTGCTGATGCCACACAGTGAAATACTTTCGTTCGAAGAAATCATGGAAGTGGTGGATGCCGCCATTGCTATGGGAGTTGACAAGGTAAGAATCACCGGTGGCGAACCCTTGGTGCGCAAAGGAATAGTGAACCTGGTTGAAATGATTGCATCAAAACCTGCCGTCCTTGACCTGGGCATGACTACCAATGGACAGTTGCTTGAACAATTCGCTCTGCCTCTTAAAAATGCCGGACTACATCGTATCAATGTCAGTCTCGATACGCTGAACCCCGAAAAATACAGTCAGATTACCCGTGGCGGCGATATTAATAAAGTATTGAATGGAATAAAAGCTTCTGTTGAAGCCGGACTCTCACCTGTTAAAATCAACTGCGTAATTGTAAAATCCACTTCTGAGCCCGATGCCGTTGAAGTAGCCGAATATGGAAAAAAAATGGGGCTTCAGGTTCGTTTTATCCGGCAGATGGATCTCGAAAAAGGCGAATTTTACATTGTCGACGGCGGCAGCGGAGGCGACTGTTCAACGTGCAACCGCTTGCGCCTTACAGCCAATGGCATGATCAAGCCTTGCCTGTTTAATGATATGGAGTACAATGTTCGCGAGCATGGTGCAGTGCAAGCCCTGCAATATGCTCTTGGCAATAAACCTTCCTGTGGAACAGTGAACAAGCACGGGGAGTTTTATAATATAGGGGGTTAAAGATTGAAACAAAATTCAGACAATCACTAAATTAAATACTGTCACCATGAGCAAACTAAGTCATACCGACGATACAGGAAAAGCCAATATGGTGGATGTAGGGCATAAGCCTAATCAGCTGCGTATTGCAAAAGCACAGGGGTTTATCAGCCTGCAGTCTGAAACTATACGGCTGGTGCAGGAAAACAATATGAAAAAAGGGGATGTGCTGACCGTTGCACAGCTTGCTGGAATTCAGGCAGCTAAACTCACTTCGTCCATTATCCCGCTTTGCCATACCCTGCTTATAACCAAGGTCGACGTGAAACTTACCCTCGAAACCCTGGGTGTTACTGCCATCAGTGAAGTACATTGCATCGGACAAACCGGTGTTGAAATGGAAGCACTAACAGCCGTTTCGGCTTCTCTGCTTACGGTTTACGATATGTGCAAGGCTGTTGACAAAAACATGGAAATCAGCAACATAAAACTGATAAGTAAGACAAAAACAGATATTTAGGACTCTGCAGCACAAACAACAACAAACAACCTTATCCGCATGTATCTACTGCTCCTGGCACTCGCTCCTGCAATCATACTGATGATGTATGTGTATTTCCGCGACAAATATGAAAAAGAACCTGTCGCGCTGATACTTAAAGGCATACTGCTGGGTGCAATTATAATCTTTCCAGTCGGACTGATTGAAAAATACATTTCAGGTTTTGGGACAGGTTTTGAAAAAATTCCAAAAGCTGCCTACGATGGATTTATTGTTGCCGGGGCCACCGAAGAAGTTTTCAAATTCCTGATGGTTTTTATATTGATCTGGCGCAATCGCAACTTCAACGAAAAATTTGACGGAATTGTATATGCAGTTTCTGTTTCACTGGGCTTTGCTGCAGTTGAGAACATCTTTTATGTGTTTTCGAATCAATCTATGCAGGTAGGCCTGCTACGAGCTTTTACAGCAGTGCCCGGGCATACTATATTCGGAATTGTAATGGGGTTCTATATCGGATTGGCCCGTTTCAGCACCAACAACAAAGGGAAATGGCTTTTACGGGCATTTGTAGTTCCCTGGTTGATTCACGGTGTTTATGATTTCCTGCTTATGTCGGGCCATCCCATATTACTGCTTATTTTCATACCCTTCCTGATTTTCATGTACAGATACGGATTGAAACGTATGAGCGAACTAAACGAACAATCATTGTTTAACCCTGCCAATATAGTCTTCGACGTTGAACAGGAAGAGAATAACAAACAGGAAGATCAGAACTGATCAGAAATATTATACCGGAATCAATGAGCAGCAAAGTCTTTCAGCTATTAAAACCAGGTGTACCCAAGCCGGTGCTTATTGTTCTCGGGGCAACACTATGGGGATTTGCAGCTTACCGTATACTGAAGATGGGATTCATCTTTATCGAACGACACGCCTTACACCACATGGTTAATTACCTGATCGGCATAGCCGGTTTTGTACCCTTTTTCCTGCTGGTTTTCAGGAAAGTCAGCTTACGCTATATTACCCGGATAAAAAATCTGCCACAGCGCCGGCCGTGCATGTTCGCCTTTTTCGACCTGCGCGGATACATGATGATGTCGTTTATGATTACAATGGGAATTATGATAAGCCATTGGAAAGTAATACCTGAGCTTTATAAAGGAACATTCTTTATCTCCCTGGGACTTTCATTGCTCGCGTCCTCTGTTTTTTACATCATCGAAGGTGCCCAGTTTCTGCTTCAAACCAAAAAAGAAAAACACACGCATCCCACTAACCCTGAAACCCTGAAACCTTTTTACCACTGAGGCACTGAGAACACGAAGAAACACTTAGAATATCAACAAGAACAACAACGTCAAACCCTTCAAACATTTCAAACCCACAACCTTATAACCC
>CAIJPI010000322.1 GCA_903822525.1 uncultured Bacteroidales bacterium
TCCAGGCGCTTGTGCTGGTTCTTACAGCGTAACACGCACATGGACAGCAACAGATGCTTGCGGAAACATATCACATGCCTCGCAGACGATCAATGTTCTGGATATTACAGCTCCAGTGATCGCTGCCTTACCGGCAACTTCAACTATCAACTGTCCTGCTACTCCTGAATTTGCAGTGGCAACTGCTGTTGATGCTTGCTCAAGTGTTTTCACATTAACTTCTTCAGATGTAACAACGCCAGGCGCTTGCGCTGGTTCTTACAGCGTAACACGCACATGGACGGCTACCGATGCCTGCGGAAATATATCCCATGCTTCGCAGACCATCAATGTTCAGGATGTAACAGCTCCGGTTGTAACATGCTCCGGTAACATCACAGTTAATACTGACCCTGGCGTATGTGGCGCAAACATTGTTGTTCCACAACCCGCAATTATTGAAAACTGCGGAAATGTCACAATAACAAACAGTGTAAATGGAACTGCCAATGCTTCCGGATTCTACCAGGTTGGTACAACAGCTATAAACTGGACAGTTATAGACGCATGCGGAAATACAGCTACCTGTTCGATGAATGTGACCGTTATTGATACCGAGTTACCTGTAATTACCTGTCCATCAGATATTTTAATCTGCTCAACCGAACAGTTAATTCTTGGAGTAGCAACGGCAACCGACAATTGTGCAGTTGCAACTATTACCAGCAATGCTCCTTCAAGTTTTAGCACTGGTACAACATTGGTTTTATGGACAGCAACTGATATACATGGTAATATTTCGACCTGTACTCAATCTGTTACTATTAATCCTATAGCAATTGTTAATGCCGGACCGGATGACCTTATTTGTGCAGGTCAGACCTACCAGGTAAACAATGCTACTGTTCTGAACTATTCAACATTACAATGGACTTCGAACGGTCAAGGTACAATTCAGAATGGAACAACATTACACCCGTTGTATATTCCGGTTAATGGAGAAACAGGCAATGTTTTACTGACTCTTACTGCTATGGGAATCTCCCCATGTGCATCAGTACAGGATCAGATGTTACTGACAATACTTCCAACTCCTGTTGCAATTGCAGGACCTGATGCAACCATTTGTGAAGGACAGTCCTATACAACTGTGAATGCATTTGCAGGGTATACAGGAAGTGTAATGTGGACAAGCAATGGAACAGGCACTTTCACTTCGCCTAACCAGGTAGTTACCACTTACAATCCAAGTGCGGCTGATGTTGCTAACGGAAGTGTTATGCTTACCTTAACAAGTGCCGGAACTGCTCCTTGTGGAAATGCCAGCAGTACCTTGACTTTAACAATAAATGCTGCTGGTACTGCAAATGCAGGAATTGATGCTTCGATCTGCAATAATTCACCTTATCAGATAAACGATGCAACAGCACAGAATTTTATATCTCTAACCTGGACACACAATGGGCTTGGTATCCTGACAGGTTCAAATACACTTACACCAACCTATACTCCTGCAGCAGGAGAATCCGGAGTTATAAACCTGATTCTGACAGCAGTTGGTAACGAACCATGTGGAAATTCATCAGATATTAAATTACTGACAATAAATAATATTCCTGCTGTTTCAGCCGGCGTTGATCTTGAGAATTGTGACGCTGCTCCTATCATCCTGACTTCGGCAACGGCTTCTTACGCAGCCAATGTATTGTGGACATCAACCGGAACAGGTACCTTTATAAATCCTGAAATTGTAAATGCTACCTATATCCCAAGCCAGACCGATGTTCAGAATGGATCAGTTGTACTGACTCTTACAGTTACCGGGAATCAACCATGCGGAACAAAAAGCGATCAGGTAACAGTAACGCTTATCCCACAGGCTATAGTATTTGCCGGAGAAAGCAGCAGCGTATGCAGCAATACACCATTCATGGTAAGTGATGCAACTGTTTCGGGAGCAACATCTGTTAGCTGGACTCATGACGGAACCGGTACCCTGGAGAATGCAGGTACTATTAATCCGACTTATATTCCGGCAGCAGGCGAATCAGGTCTTATTCACCTCTTTGTAAATGCTGAAGGCCAAATGCCATGTGGTATGGCCACTGATAGTTTATCCTTACAAATAATCACTGCTGCTTCGGTCAACGCGGGAAATGATATAGCATCCTGTTTATCAGCACCGGTTATGCTTGAAGATGCTCATGCATCCGATTACACTTCGCTTGCATGGTCGACATCAGGTTCCGGTACTTTTAATGATGCAACTATTCTGACCCCAATTTACTCTCCAAGCCAGGAAGATTTTATAAATGGCTTTGTTGATATCAGCATTCAAGCAAATGGAGTTACGCCATGCGGAAATGCCACTGATATACTTCGCATCAATTTTATAAAAGCTCCTACTGCTACTGCAGGTCCGGATGTTGTTATGTGTTCAGTTACACCATACACCCTTACAGCAGCCACAGCCGGAAACTTCACAACAGTTTCCTGGACTCATAACGGTCATGGAATATTATCAGATCCAACTGTATTGAATCCAACCTACACGCCAGCAGATGGAGAAAAAACTGTAGAGTTTAAGTTAACTGCTTATGGATCATCAGCCTGCAGCAATATGTTGATTTCGGATATCTTTATTCTGACGATTAATCCAGCAATTGTTGTAAATGCCGGTATTGATGAAGCTATTGCAACAGGAACATCCACTACGCTTAACGGCAATGTTTCAGGAGGATCTGGTATATTTTCATATAACTGGTCACCGGAGGCATCTTTAGTTAACAATACGGTATTAAATCCTAATACACTGGCTCTAACCTCCGAAACAATCTTTAAACTCACTACTTTGGATATGATAAGTGGTTGTTTCGAAAGTGATGAAGTAAAAATCAGTATGGGTGGAATTCAAAGGCCTATAGCTGTTGATGATTCCGATACCATTGGTCTTAATGCGACCACGCTGGAAAATGTTCTCGCCAATGACTCTGATCCTTTGGGCTTAGGTCTTGATGTAAGCATTTTACATCTTCCGTTACATGGAACCGCCTCTGTTGACGAAGAAGGAATGATCACTTATACCCCATTCTCGAATTTCACAGGCAACGATACGCTCACGTATGTGATCTGTGATCATGGAACTCCGTCGAAATGTGATACTGCAATGTTAATCATAACGATATTCCCAATCCGTGAATACCTCGAAATTTACAACCTTGTAACACCTAACGGTGATGGCAAGAATGATTTCTGGTACATCCGCGGCATCGATGAATATTCTGACAATGAACTACTCATCTTCAACCGTTGGGGTGACAAGATCAGGGAGTTTAAGAGCTACAATAACACAGATAACAGCTGGAACGGAAGCAATGAAAAGAATGAACGTCTTCCTGACGGTGTATATTATTACATATTAAAAATCAAAGATCTGAATACCTATACAGGATGGGTTTATGTTCGCGGACAAGGAAATAATTAAAGGATAAAGGCAGGATAAGGAAGACTTATCCTGCCAAAAATCAAAGCTCCAAGAAATATTTTACTCAAACACTCAACAGAATAATAATTGACTACAAAAATATTAATCATGAAAAAACTACTAACAGCTCTGTCGATATTATTAGCAACTTCGGTATTTGCACAGCAGGATCCTTTGTTCAGCCAATACATGTTCAACAAACTTGCGGTTAACCCTGGCTATGCAGGCAGCCGTGAACTTCTTACTGCTGATATACTTTACCGCAACCAATGGGTGAATATTGATGGTGCGCCTAAAACAATCAGTGCATCCATACATACCCCTCTTAATAATCCGAAACTTGCATTGGGGTTTAACCTGACAAATGATGCCATAGGGCCTATGTCATATACCAATGCAATGGCTACCTTTGCTTATCGGATTATCTTTCCTAAAGGGAAAATCTCATTTGGATTACAGGCTGGTATTAAGAATAACGGGATTGTCTGGAATAAAATTAATTCGCATGACCAGGAAGATCCATTTCTGATTTATAAGGTTAATAAAAAGATTATACCCGATGCCAATTTTGGAATTTATTATTACACAGCAAAATTTTATGCCGGTATTTCGTCGCATCAGCTTCTTCAAAATCAATCTATGGTGGTTGAAGACACTCTTGGAAACACCCAGTTCACAAAATTGCTTACCCATTTTTACGGCATGACCGGCATTGCAATACCAATGGGAGATAATGTAGTTTTCCGACCCTCAATTATGGCCAAATTTGTTAAAAATGCACCTCCACAGTTAGATTTGAATGCAAGCTTTCTTTTTGCAAATACACTTTGGTTGGGAGCTTCCTACCGCACCGAAAAAGCAGTTTCCCTGATAACTGAAATCAATATTGCACAAAATCTGCGTCTCGGCTATTCATACGACATCTGGCTGAATGAATTAAAATCATTCAATAAAGGATCACATGAAATCAGGCTGAGCTATGATTTCAATATTAATAAACGTATGCTTACACCAAGGTATTTCTAAAATAACGATTATAATACAAATCTTGTTTGAACAAAAACACTATGAAACAGTTAAGATCGGGAAACTTCAACCGAAGATACTATTAATGTACATCCTTCCATATTCCTCTGACCACTATAAATAAAAATGAAAAAAATGAAAAATATTATACTAATTATAGCTACTATACTGTTGCTGCCTGTGCTTTTAAATGCGCAATCGCTGAATACAGCTCAGAAATTAATGAATAAATTTGACTATTCGGGAGCAATTGTAATTCTTAATAAAGCTGTATCCGATCCGAAAATGAATGCATCAGCTATTCTTATGTTGGCTGAATGTTATCGCTTACAGCACGATATTGAAAATACAAAGACTTACTATAATAAGGCAGTTGAATTCCCAGATGCAAAACCTGAATCGTTTTTCTATTATGCGCAGGCTCTTCAGTCAACAGGGGATTATTCAAAAGCAAGGGAGATGTTCCTTAAATATGCTGAAATGAACCCTTCCGATTTAAGAGGTAGACTTTATATTGCAGACTGTGACAGCGTTTTGGGCCCATGGAAAGGTATAACATCAGATTTTGAAGTTAAACCCGCAAACAACATCAATACGACACAGAGTGATTTTGGCCCTGTATTCAATAATGGAGAACTTGTTTTTGCTTCCGATTTCAGCAGCAGTCCCGCAGAAAGTAAGCAGTATGGCTGGACAGGCCGTGGATACCTGAATCTGATGAAAGCACAGCCAATCTCACCGGGAGATTTCTGGGGCAGCCTGGGCACTTCCTCTGAATTTGAAAAGAAATTCAACCAGCAATACCACGATGGCCCTGCCACATTTAGTGCTGATGGAAGCCTTATATATTTCACTCGGTCAGAATATGGCAAAGCAAAACGTGAAGGTATTTTTAAGACTAATCTTCTGAAAATATATTTTGCGGAAAAGAAAAACGGAGCCTGGGGTGAAGTGAAACCATTCTTTCTTAACAGTACTGAATTTTCGGTTGGTCACCCTGCCCTATCCTCCGATGGGAAAACACTGTATTTTGTCAGCGACATGCCTGGTGGACAAGGCGGGACTGATATATGGATGTGCAAGTTCGAAAACAATCGCTGGGGTGCAGCCATTAATCTTGGGCATGCCGTAAATACAAAAGAAAACGAAATGTTTCCCTCCCTCGATGAAGACGGCGTATTGTATTTTGCAAGCGAAGGTCATCCCGGATATGGAGCACTTGATATGTTTAAAACCAGTAATATAAATGGAAACTGGTTGAATCCGGTTAACCTTCATCCCCCGATAAATAGTTCGTATGATGATTTTGCCATTGCTTTAGTTTCTGGATCGAAAGCAGGTTTCTTCTCATCAAACCGCCCTGGTGGTGCAGGTAATGATGATATTTATGCCTTCAGAGTAAAAGAAGAGCCTATCAAGCCCACCTATATAAGCGGCCTGGTACAGGATAAAATTACCTTAAAACCTATTGCCGGAGCTACAGTATTTCTGTCAAACGGCAATACAGGGAAAGTAAAAATACTAAAAACAGGAACTGACGGCATGTTTAAATGTATTATTGAAACCCCGGCTCTCTATACTGTAAAAGCCATGATGGTAAATTATATTGCTGATTGTTCCCCTATTCCAATTAATAGCATGAAACCGGGCACGACCATTGAAACTCCTCGTGTTCTGCTTCTCGATAAACTGGTGATCAACAAAGCCTTCCGGGTCGAAAATATATATTACGATTTCGATAAATCTAATATACGTGAAGATGCCAAGCCGGAACTTGATAAATTGGTCAGAATTATGAAAGAGAATATGATCAATGTTGAACTGGGATCGCATACCGACTGCCGTGGTTCGTTCGAATACAACGATAAACTTTCGCAGAGCCGCGCCGAATCAGCGGTTAATTATATTATAAGTACCGGAATCGACAAAGCCAGGATTGCAGCCAAAGGATACGGCGAACGCCAACTTACCAATACATGTGCTGATGGTGTGAAATGCACTCCCGAAGAACATCAGGCGAACCGTCGTACAGAATTTAAGGTTACCGGATTTAATCCTGTTGCAAATACCGAACAGTTCGATTATAGCAAATTTACAGAAGGTCAGGAGATAGAATTCAGCTCCCTCCCTGCCGGCTTCCTGTCGCAATGCAAATAGAAACTGGTTTTCATGCAATCTAATTTACTCTTACAAGCTATGCCGAAAAGCATAGCTTTTTTTTGTTAGTTTTGATTTCATCCTGCATTTGGTTATTTTTGTTGATTCAACGACAATTCTACAACTAACCTTAACAAATTAAATTAGCGGACAAATGGAAGACCTGAAAAATTCAACATCAACAGATACTGCATCCGGAATTCCTCAACTCACATCTGAGTCAGTTGCCTTTCTGCTTAAAGCTGCCAAATGGGGAAAATTTCTTGCTATTCTAGGATTTATAGTTACCGGCCTGATGGTTTTGGCAGGTATAGCTATGTCTTTTGTTCTGAATATGGTTTCGGAAGAAGTTATGCCGTTAAATATGCCATTTTCGCCCAAAGTGCTTTCTGTAATCTATATTATAATTGCAGCAATCTATGTTATCCCGGTATTTTTCCTGAATTCATTCTCTAATAATGTGAGTAAGGCCGTTAGTCTTTCCAATACCGAAAACATGACCACTTCGCTCCGGAGCCTTAAAAACCTATTTGTCTTTATCGGCATCTCAACCATTCTAATTCTCACATTTTACACTATAATACTTATTGTTGTCGGGACCGCAGCACTGATTGGCTTTTAGAATGTGGTAAAAGTTAAACCTTACCATTTTTCCTATTCCCTCCAGTAAATTCCATTAAAAATGGATGAACGAGCGTGTTTATGAAATAAAAAAACCGGCATTCGTTTTCCAGCACATTCAATCCGGGACTCAACCAGATTATTCAAAGACAGAAATTTCATAAATTTGATTATCAGATATTTAGATCAATAGCAAAACTCCTTATAATCTATAGAATTTGGGCTTCAGAGTATCTATCGTCCGGGTTCTATCGTTATTATTATAGTATAATTCTTTTTTATACGGGATATAGGACTAATTTTGCAGTCTCTTCAACCGAATGATCCGTGCCGGTCATTCATCCCAATTTCAAAATAGAAATGACTTATAAATCCAAGATTATTATACTATTCCTGTTGAGCCTGCTTTACAATCTCAACGACAAACATAACAGCTTATTTGCCCAGGTTGCCAGCGATACATCCATAAGCAGGCAGGTAGATCTGGAACAACTTATCATTTCAGCCGAACGCACGCCTGTGATGTTCGAACAGTTGAAACGAAGCATACAGATTATCACGAAAAAGGACATTGAGCAATTGCCGGTCCGCAATATTACTGAACTTCTCAGTTATGCCATGAATACGGATGTGCGCAATCGCGGAGCCTTTGGAATGCAGGCCGATATTAGCATCAGGGGTGGATCCTTCGATCAGACTCTGGTTCTGCTCAATGGAATGAATATCAACGATCCCCAGACTGGTCACCATAACATGGACATACCTGTCGACCTGTCGAGCATCAGCCGTATTGAGATTCTGAAAGGACCCGGCGCAAGGGTTTTCGGGCCTGATGCTTTCAACGGGGTAATTAATATCATAACTACCGGAAAAACTGCTGATCAGCTCTCCGTATCAGCAACAGCAGGACAGTTCGGGCTATACAGTATATCAGCATCATCAGGTCTTACACTTGGAAATACCTCACACCGACTCGATATCAGTAAATCAGGATCGGATGGTTTTACAAAAAATACCGACTTCCAGGCTCTGAATTTATTTTATAGTGGCACAGCAGGGAAAATGCAGAAACTGGAATACCAGGCATCCTATATGGAAAAAGCATTCGGAGCCAATAGCTTTTACACTCCAAAATATCCTGATCAATTTGAATCCACCAAAACAGTTTTTACCTCAGCACGTCTCAAAACCGGATGGAAAGGCCTCGCCCCTGCCCTATATTTCCGAAGACATTACGACGAATTCCGCTTATTCCGTAACGAAGCACCCAACTGGTATACAACACATAACTACCATTATACCGACGTTTTGGGATCAAATGCCAATATCTGGAACCGAACCGGTAAATATTCGAAATTATCCATCGGCTATGACATTCGGCACGAAATGATACGGAGCAATAAATTAGGTGATTCACTGGCAAATCCTATCCCTGTAACAGGAGCAGAAGGCCGCTTTTACACCCTTGGCAAAGTCCGGACATCAGCAGGCCTTTTTGCTGAAGAATCAGTCAACCTGAATCGGCTCTCAGTTTCCGCAGGGCTTCTTGCAAGTTACCTGAGTGCCCTTCCGGGTAAGATTGCCCTTTATCCCGGAGTTGATGTCGCATATCAGTTAGGCAGATATTACAGAATCTATAGCAATGTGAACCGAACTCTAAGGTTGCCAACCTTCACTGATTTATATTATAATGACAATACGAGTAAGGGCGATCCCGGACTCAAACCTGAAGAAGCAATAACTCTAGAAGCCGGTATCAAGTTCAACAAACCTGGGATAATTGCCCATGCTGCTGCATTTAAGCGTTACGGCCGTAATATGATTGACTGGGTAAAACTGGAAAACCAGGATCCCTGGCAGGCAATGAACATCAGCCGGATCAATGTTTCTGGTGTAGAAACCAGCATATCACTGAATATGGAGCAGTTAATCTCAACTACATGCTTCCTGAAAAGCATCACGTTTGGTTATGCTTACCTTCATGCCGACAAATCGAGTGATGAATTTATGTCGCGCTATGCTCTCGATATCCTTCGTCATAAGGCTGATCTGCTTGTGTACCATAAGGTTTGGCAGCGCTTTTCTGCTTCATGGGCTTTTACCTGCCAGGACCGCGAAGGAGGCTATATCAAATACACCGATAAAGTTCCCGAAGCAACCGAAACCCCTTATGAGCCGTTTGTTGTTGTCGATATGCAACTTAATTACAAAAGCAATAACTGGATGGTTTTTACTGAAGCTACCAACCTTTTGAATTCGGCAAATGTCGATTATGGAAATGTACCACAGGCAGGACGATGGATAAGGATGGGAATAAAATTTAATACTCCTCTGAAAACAGATAAAAGCAGAAAAGTCAATTAATCGAAAATTCTATACATAATTCATTACTTTATTTAGCATTAAAGTAAGACCGCTAGCTTTTCACTAAAAAACAATATTTTATTCAGCAAAACATGATTTAAATACAAATAACTTTTTTAAGTTTGTGTTGGATATACCCTTTTACAAATCAATAAAGATAAAACACTCATATTATGGCAAATACAACTATTGATCCTTCCATTCTTCAAAGAGCACAAGCCTGGATAAATGACGTTAATATTGACGATGAAACCAAAACCCGTATCAGCCGGATGATAGAGCAGGATCCAGGCGAACTTGCCGAGAGTTTTTACTGTGACCTTGAATTCGGTACAGGTGGTTTGCGCGGCATTATGGGTGACGGCACCAACCGAATGAATAAATATACTGTAGGAATGGCTACCCAGGGACTGGCTAATTACCTGAAAAAGGTATTTGCCGGTGAAAATGAAATCCGTCTTGCTATCGCTTACGATTCGCGTAATAAAAGCAATTACTTTGCAACCATTGCTGCTGAAGTGCTTTCCGCTAACGGAATAACAGTATTTCAATTTGAGCAACTCCGCCCTACACCTGAGCTTTCGTTCGCAGTCCGATACCTGCATTGCCACAGTGGTATCGTTATTACGGCTTCCCACAATCCGAAGGAATACAACGGATATAAAGTATATTGGAACGATGGGGCTCAACTGGTTCCACCTCATGATAAAAACGTAATAACCGAAGTTCAGAAGATTGCATCCATCGCCGAAGTCAATTTTACGGGCGATAAGATGAAAATCAATATGATAGGCGAAAGTATTGATAATGAATTTTTAAAGATATCAAAAAGCTACTCCCTTGCGCCCGAAGTGATTACCCCAAATAAAGACATGAAAATCGTGTACACACCGCTGCACGGTACAGGAATAACACTGGTTCCTCAATCGCTGAGAAATTATGGATTTACAAATATCCATATTGTTGAGGAACAAGCCGTTTCGGATGGAAACTTCCCAACTATTATTTCTCCAAACCCAGAGGAAAAAGCAGCCATGCAAATGGCGATGGACAAAGCCAAAGCTATTCATGCTGACCTGGTACTGGCAACCGACCCTGATGCCGATCGTATTGGTGTTGGGGTGAAAGATTTAGAAGGCAACTACATATTACTGAACGGCAACCAGACCGCTGCACTGCTGACCTATTACCTGATAAAACAATGGCAGGCAAAAGGAAAGCTTACGGGCAAAGAGTATATTGTTAAGACAATCGTAACTTCCGAACTCATCAGCGACATTGCAAAAAATGCCGGAGTTGAATATTTTGATGTACTTACCGGTTTCAAATGGATTGCTGGTGTTATAAGAGACCTTGAAGGCACAAAAACATTTATTGGTGGCGGCGAAGAAAGTTATGGCTTTATGATTGGCGATTTCGTCCGTGATAAAGATGCTGTAACAGCATGTTGCATATTCGCTGAATGTGCTGCCTGGGCTGCCAGTAAAGGAAAAAGCCTTTACGAATTATTGCTCGACATCTACCTTGAATACGGTTTGTATAAAGAAAACCTGGTAAACGTGGTAAAAAAAGGCATGAGCGGTCAGGCTGAGATTAAAGCTATGATGGAAGGTTATCGCGCTAATCCGCCAAAGGTAATTGCCGGCTCTAAAGTTATGCTGATGAACGATTACGAACTTCGTCAGGCTACCGATATCCCCTCAGGCAAAGTAACCCCTATCGATCTGCCAAAGAGTGATGTGCTGCAGTTCTTCCTGGAAGACGGAAGTAAAATTTCCATGCGCCCTTCCGGTACCGAGCCCAAGATTAAATTCTATTTCAGTGTCAGGGCTGATTTGAAGACTGTTGCTGATTTCAAAAAAGCTGAAGCTGGACTTGATGGTCGAATTGAAGAGATTATTGAATCTATGAAACTGAGGTAAGAAGTCGGGAGTCGGGAGTCGGGAGTCGGGAGTCAGGAGTCGGAAGTCAGAAGTGAGCAGTTCTTCCGACTTCCGACTTCCCGCTTCCAGTCAATTATAACTATCAATAATACCGTCCATTAACAGATCACCAACCCATACTATGATAATCACAGAACAAATTGAAATCCAATCAATTGTCGTACATAATGTCGGCAATAAACTTAACGATGAAGGCATAAGTTTATCCAAATCCGGATTAAGGACTGACGAAAGCATAAACAACCTCTTATTGACTTATTTCTTTTCGCCTTTCAAATCGAATGAATATTTCAATTTGTTTCATGAAGCAGATCTTAACCTGAATGAAGTTTTTTCATACGTTTCCGGAATTTTCGACAACCCTGAGACACTTTACAGTCATTCGGTAAACCTGGCTAAACACCTCTACGAACAATCCATACATCCGAAAGTCAGAGGCGGGGAATTATATATTGCATACTTCCGCGATTGTATTGTAGATGGCGAAACGATCGACGCTGTAGGCTTGTTCAAATCCGAAACAAAAGAAACTTTCTGAAAGTATATCCGATGAATGATGGGTTTTCAATCGAAAGCCAGACAGGTATAAACATACACAAACTAGATAAAGGCTGCCTCATATTCAATACCGAAAGAGAAAAAGGATATTTGGTTTCGGTGGTCGATAACCTGAACAAAGGAGCTGAAGCCCAATACTGGATAGATCATTTTTTGCATGTAAAACCCCGGAATGACGAGTATTACCAGACAAAGAATGTACTTAATATGTGTAAAAGCTTCGTTGTAGAGAAATTTCCTGAACAATTTGATATCTCCAAAGCCGACCAGGCTGAAATGCTTAATAAATCAGTGAAATTCTTCCGCGAAAATGACAACTTCGATATGGATGATTTTACTAATGAAGTGATACAGGCTCCTGATGTGATCAGCAGCTTCAAATCGTATAAAACAGAATTTGAGGTAGAACA
>CAIJPI010000323.1 GCA_903822525.1 uncultured Bacteroidales bacterium
GTAAAACCTGCACCAAGGAAAAATAATCCTATATACGACCCCCATGTTCCGCCCTGATCGATATTGCCTGGAGGCATACCGAGTTTGTAAACAGTAACATAATACACAAGAGTGGGCAGCAGGGCAAAAATGACCAGCACAAGAGCAGCAAGGTATTTCGCCACTATAATTTCAATATCGGTTACAGGCTTGGTAAGCAGCATTTCCATTGTGCCAGCTTTGTGCTCTTCGGCAAACGAACGCATGGTAATGGCCGGTATCAGAAACAGGAAAACCCAGGGTGCCAGCATAAAATAGTTGTCGATACTGGCGAATCCAAAATCAAGGATATTAAACTGTTGAGGAAAAACCCACAGAAACAATCCGTTAACCAGCAGGAACACGATTATAACCGCATACCCTATCAATGAGCTTAAAAAAGTACTGATCTCTTTTCGTAATAATGTATACATGCTTATATGCCTTTCGGTTAAGAGGCGCAAAATTAATGATTTTGCACTTGTATATCACAACTGCTATCCGCGAAAAAGAAAGAAATATAAGTATTTGATAACCTGTTACTTCTGGAAATAAAGCACAGATTGAAGCGTATGCAGGCAAAATGCCTCTGGTTATTTTCGGGAACGGATGGTTTCCTTTTACTTATTTAACTCCAGAAACACGTCATTATCCATGGTAACGCCCAGCAACGAAGCAGCCCTGCCGCGGTTAACAGCAATCTGCAGAAACCCGTTCGAAGCAAATAAGGCGCAGGTATACCCTTCGCGCACATCGCCATACGCTTTTACGAGTGGGATTTTTTCCTTTTTATATGTAATACTATATGGATTCTTACCCATGCACTCTTTCACAAACCGGTCGGTAATGTTCACGAAAACATTTTCATAATGATCGATATGCATCACTTTACCATAGATCATCTTCCCGTCGAAATCAGGCTGCAGCAGCGTTTTAGGATTAAGCGATGCCAGAGTTTCGCCAAGTTCACCCATGGGTGTACCTGTTGCCAGCAGCGTCGCCACCTTAACAAACCTGTCGCGGGCCGGGAAAGTATAATAGCCTGAATCCTGGTTAACTGAAATGGAAATGATTTGCTCGGGCTTATCATTCAGGATAAGCGAAATAAGCCCTGTGTCGGCACCAATAAAATAGTGGCCTTCCGATTTCACAATCACATGTGGGTGTTTGTCCGATTCAATGGAGTCGACGCCAATAATATGTATAGTTCCTGCGGGAAAAGTATGCCATGCATTGCGCATAACAAAGGAAGCATGTTTGATATCGAATAACCTGATATTGTGTGAGATGTCGACAATTACCGCATCAGGGATCCGGCTTAGTATTGCCCCTTTCACCGAAGCCACGTAATGATCGGTAAGTCCCCAGTCGCTGAGCAATGTAATAATCGGCATACAATGAATAATCTGGTGTAATTTCTGAAATAGAATCTGAATTCCTGATACAAAGAATTCTGAGGTATACAAAGCCCTCCACCCCGTTTCCTGCATCAAAAGTAAAAAATATCCTCTAATAATATGGAATTAACATTAATTTTGTCAGACAGAACTGCTATTCACATTACTTATCCCTATTTATGACCGAGAGCACCTTTTCGATTGAATCATATAACCCTCTTGAAATTTTTGGCATTAACGATCGAAACATCAATCTGTTGCGTGAGCTTTTTCCAAAACTGAAGATTATAGCACGCGATGATATTGTTCGTATAAACGGCGATGAAACTGACATTGAAATTTTTTCACTGTTATTCTCGTCTATGCTAATGTTTTTCGACAATTACGGCCGGCTCGACGAGGAGGATATACGCAAACTGGCCGGTAATGGTAATGCAGGCGAGGTTATTTCTACTTTCCGTGAAGCCAATGCTGATGTACTGGTGCATGGAAAGAACGGCATGATGATCCGTGCCCGTACCATTAACCAGGAAAAAATGGTACAGAGCATTGCCGAAAACGACATGATTTTTGCCATTGGGCCTGCCGGTACCGGTAAAACATATACAGCCGTTGCGTTGGCTGTGCGTGCGCTGAAAAACAAGGAAGTCCGCCGTATTGTGCTTACCCGTCCTGCCGTGGAAGCAGGCGAAAATCTCGGCTTTCTGCCCGGTGACCTGAAAGATAAACTCGATCCGTACCTGCAGCCCTTGTACGATGCGTTAAAAGATATGATCCCCACCCAGAAACTGGTAGGTTACCTCGAAGACGGAACCATCGAAATTGCCCCTCTTGCATTTATGCGTGGCCGAACCCTCGAAAATGCATTTGCTATCCTCGACGAAGCTCAAAACTGTACCGAAGGCCAGCTTAAAATGTTTGTCACCCGTATGGGACGTTCCTCCAAATTTGTAATTACCGGCGATATCACCCAGATCGACCTGCCCCGAAACCAAAACTCCGGATTAGTGCAGGCAATGAAAATCCTGAATAAAATCAAAGGCATAGCTTTTATCATCCTCGATATACGCGATGTAGTAAGGCACAAACTTGTTACCCGCATCATAAACGCTTACGAAAAAACAGATTAGCCTATTCACTGTATTCACCGGATTTCATCCTGCTGGAATAAAAATCAGCTTCTAATTCAGCATGAAGCATCTACTTATTAACATCATTGTTGAAAACATTCATACTTATAATGAGGTCAGGTAATTCCTGCCTCCCAAATCCTTTGTAATTTTACCAATTCAAAAAAAGCAATTATCCTATTCTGTTTTAACCTGTTTAACAAAAGCCTGCTGCTATGCAAAACGCCATCACCCGCACCGATTACACGTTTCCCGGCCTTAAAAACCTCTATATAGGCAAAGTCCGCGACGTGTATAACATCGACGACGAATTGTTGATCATGGTAACCAGCGACCGTATTTCGGCTTTTGATGTTGTGCTGCCACGCGCTATTCCTTACAAAGGACAGGTTCTGAATCAGATTGCCTCTAAATTTCTAGACGCTACCTCCGATATACTTCCTAACTGGAAAATAGCCACTCCCGACCCTATGGTTACCGTTGGCCGCCTTTGCGAACCTTTCAAAGTTGAAATGGTAATACGGGGCTACCTCAGCGGACATGCCTGGCGCGAATACAAGGAAGGCCGTCGCACTATCTGTGGTGTTGCCATGCCCGAAGGGATGAAGGAAAATGATATGTTTCCCAATCCAATCATTACTCCTACCACCAAGGCATCATTTGGTCATGACGAAGATATTTCGAAGGAAGAAATCCTGAAGCAGGGTATTGTTAGCCATGAAGATTATGAAATGCTCGAAAAATACACCATGGCTATTTTTGAAAGGGGTACCCAGATTGCAGCCGGAATGGGTCTTATATTAGTCGATACCAAATATGAGTTTGGCAAAGCCAATGGCGAAATTTTCCTGATCGACGAAATACACACTCCTGATTCATCACGGTATTTCTACCAGAGCGGATATGAGGAGCGCCAGTCGAGAGGAGAAGCACAAAAACAGCTCTCGAAAGAATTTGTGCGCGAATGGCTTATGGCACATGGGTTCCAGGGCAAGGAGGGACAGCAGGTTCCGGTAATGGACGATGATTTTGTAAACCTTGTTTCGGAGCGTTATATCGAATTGTACGAAAACATTACAGGGGATACATTCGAACGGGCCGATGTCAGCAATGTTCCTGCGCGTGTGGAAAACAATATCAACAAATTCCTTCAGGCCTATTACAGGTAAGGAAAGCGTAAAAATTCCGATTCTAAAAACGTTACTATTATTTTAGCTGAGAATCCTGATAAATGATTTCAGTTCGTTGGCTCTGATTTTCATGTCGCTTATCTGGTAGGCGCGCATAAGGTCGTTGCACCATCGTTTCAGAACAGCCCTGTTATCAGCAGGCTGAAAACAGGATTCAAGCGGTTCAATACCAGCTTTATCAAGGTAAAGCATGATCTCCTTCCGGGTAAAAACCGCTCCTGCTGCAAAAGGATTGATATAGAATTTCACATCATTTACAGGCTTGTAGTCATCCTTAAAATCGGATGGGATATGAGTATAGCATGCAATAAAATTTCCTGACAGATCAACACCTTTTATCGGGAGCATCAGTTTCTGAGCAATTATAATATACAGAATCCCAATGGATACAGCATTTCCATGCTTCGACTGCAGCAGGTTGTTTAAAAAATAATGATCCGGAACACGGGTATCGGCAATCTCGCCGGCAATTTCATTTATCCCGAATAAAACATGATTCAGCACCTTAACTTTTTCAAGACTGGTCAGATTCTCATTCAATTCGAGCCAGACACTGCGTGTTAGTTTATTCAGATCGACCAGCAGTTTTTCTTCATCCAGGTTAGGATACTGGAACCTGGTTGCGATCAAAAAGCCCCGAAGCAGGTCAAATCCCCCTGCTGAGGACCAGACTGACAATTCGCGGAACAAACCTTCATATTGAATATTATGCACCAGTTCCTCTATTCGCTGGCGGGTAAGCTGATCGCTTGTATTGAACCAGGCTTCTTCGAGAGGCTCGACAGCAGGAAGACCCAGGGTAAGGATTTCAGTACTTACCTGCTGAAAAGCTTCCTGGTCAGGATCATCAAGTAAGTGAATTAGTAGGTTAAGGTGTTCCATAATAACGTCTTCAGGCATTGGTTTTTGGTTCGATTAAAAGTACGGTTCTTCACCACAGGCTTAAAACGGTAATTGAATAACTTTTCAACAAACGAAGGTTGAAATCAAAATAATCATTTTATGCTTTTGGGTTTTACCCTTAATGGAATAATGCGAAAAGGCTGTCTAAATTTTAAACAGCCTCTATTCCTATATTAATTTATTAAGAAAAGCTTGCATCCTGAACTTATAAAAAAGAAACCCTGAAGGAAAATATCCTTCAGGGTTTCAC
>CAIJPI010000324.1 GCA_903822525.1 uncultured Bacteroidales bacterium
AATTGATACTTTCTTCGGTCTTCGGACGTCCATCCTTTTAAAAACTATTTCCATTAAATTCGTAGTAGAACCCTCTGAATAATAACAACGTAAAAGTACTATTAACTTTTCAATTTATTTAACCGATCAATATTTGTGATTTTTAGCAATGAAAGAAACACCATTTTAGATTGAAGTAATTAAGTAATAACAAGCTAAAGCAGTTGATAAATATGCCATTCCTGAGATTAAAACATTTTATTAATAAAATTGTTAATTACTAGTGTTCCGAAACTGAAGAATTTCAATGCTTTTTGTTATTTTTGCCAGTTGAAAATCCAGTAATAGCTTTTTAAAATGAAAAAAATCGAAATCTCGCCTAAATTTTACGTGGTACTTACAATGATTTTTGCGGGAGCAGTTATGCGGCTTATTCCTCACTGGCCTAATTTTACTCCTATTGCTGCGATTGCTTTGTTTGGCGGTACATTTTTGAAACGAAAAGACCTGGCATTTCTGATTCCGGTTGTAGCTATGCTACTGAGTGATCTGATCATTGGGTTTCATTCCACTATGTTTGCTGTATATGCCAGTTTTATAGCTATTGTAAGCCTTGGGATGTTTCTTCAAAGCAGGTTAACTGTTGTGAACACAATATCGGCCTCACTGGCTTCGTCAATACTGTTTTACCTGATCACTAACTTTGCAAGCTGGACATCAGGAATCATGCCTTACCCAATGAATGTTGCAGGACTGATGCAATCCTATATTGCCGGGCTTCCTTTCTTCTTTAATGGGATATTAGGCGATCTGTTTTATAACTCAGTATTGTTTGGTGCTTTATATATGGTAACAAACCGTCAAACGGTGTTTTCAAAATAAGATTCTGTTTAAAACTGAAAAGGTTTTTGTTTGTGACAAAGACCTTTTTTTTTGCTATACAGGATCAGGATTTTAAACTACAGGCTCATCCCTTTCGAGAAGCAATACCGAATACTGAGGGACGATAAAATATTTCTGGTCGTTGTACATGATTTCGATTGCCCCTTTTGTAAGGAAAATGGCAAGGTCACCAACAATGGGTTGTAAAGGCATATACCTTACCCGCTCCGGATTTTTGGGTTTCCAGGGCTCGTTATCCTCATCGGTAAGAGATGGAATTGGAATCCCAGGTCCCACTTTAACCACATATCCTTTTTGTAATTCTTCCTTTTCGGAGTAGCCGGGAGGCAGAAAAAGCCCGCTTTTGGTTTTGGTCTTTGTGGAACAAGGTTTTATAAGTACTTTATCCCCAACTACTATCAGGTTATTGAGGTTGTCTTCTGTTGTTTTCATAACTGATTATGCTCAGATCTTTTTTAAGCTGCATTTTCAAAAATGCATTGGTATCATGCAAAATTAATGATAATTTAAGGTACTTTTGCAGAAAGCACAACACAGATATTCATTTTATAAACTGCACATCGCAATACGATGAACCTGATAGGAATACGGGTACCCAAGCCGCGAAAGTTTTCGTATAAGCCTGTTTATTATGACCCGGTAAAGGAAGGTCATGAGAACAGACTGAAGGAAGCAGAGTATGAAAAGGATATACCAGGCAGTGAGTTGCGCATGCGATTAAGGATGCGGATGAACCGGAAACAAGGGGATCAGGGTAAAGGCAAACGAACACGAATGTTGAGTTTATTTATTACACTTACGCTGCTTTTCCTGGTACTTTATTATATATTTAGCAGGTAGCTGTTTGTGCTTTAACAAATTATTATTTCAATTTCAACCAAACCATTTTATGTCAGATCTGATCAGGCTGCTACCTGACTCCGTTGCTAACCAGATTGCTGCAGGCGAAGTTATTCAACGGCCGGCATCAGCAGTTAAGGAATTGCTCGAAAATGCCGTAGATGCCGGTGCAACTCAAATCAGGTTAATGGTGAAGGATGCCGGTAAAACATATATACAGGTCTTTGATAATGGTTCAGGCATGTCAGAAACTGATGCCCGTATGTGTTTTGAGCGGCATGCAACCTCAAAGATACGTGAAGCTAATGACCTTTTCTCCATACGCACACTGGGATTCAGGGGTGAAGCGCTGGCCTCTATAGCCGCCATTGCCCAGGTTGAACTCAAAACAAGGAAAGTTGATGAAGAAGTAGGAACCAGTATCATAATTGAAGGTTCGAAGGTGAAAAGTCAGGAGCCTGTTGCCTGCCAGCAGGGAACTACATTTATAATAAAGAATCTTTTTTATAATGTACCTGCCCGCCGTTATTTCCTGAAGTCCGACAATGTTGAGTTTCGTCATATACTTGAAGAATTTCAGCGGGTTGCATTGGTGCATCCGGATATTGAATTCTCATTTTTCAATAATGATAAGCCTGTTTTTCAACTTTCAAAAGGAAATCTGAGGCAGCGCATTGTACATCTTTTCGGGAGCCAGATCAACGAAAAATTACTACCTGTCGAAGCAAAAACAGAACTGGTATCGGTTATTGGGTACATAGGGAAACCTGAAACAGCGAGGAAAACACGGGGCGAACAGTATTTCTTCGCAAACGGCAGGTTTATCCGACATCCATACCTGCATCATGCTGTAGAGCAGGCTTTTGAGGAACTGATTCCAGATTCAGCCATCCCCTCCTACTTCCTTTACATTGAAGTAGATCCTAAAACCATCGATATCAATATCCATCCAACCAAAACAGAAGTTAATTTTCAGAATGGACAGGTATTATATGCCTCGATCAGGGCATCGGTAAAGCATGCCCTGGGTATGTTCAGCCTTAGCCCTATCATTGATTTTGATTCTGAACCAACTTTTGATTTCGTTGCACCAAAAGGCTACGAGCCCAAAGAACCCACCATAACAGTAAATCCGGATTATAATCCATTCAGGAAGCCGCAAAACTACCTGAAAGCCAATGCCGGCATGACTCCTAACCGGACAGGATGGGAAAAGATGTACGAGGGAATTGCCGGTCAGCAGAATGCTCCGGCTGAAATTGAAGGCAGACAGGATTTTGGATTGCCAGCTTCTCAACCACAGGAAAATGAACCGTCACTCATTCCTGAGAGCAGTATTTATGCCGCAAATAAACTTTTTCAGGTTCAGAACCGTTTTATTGTCGCCAATTTAAAATCAGGGTTGCTTATTGTGGATCAGCAAAAAGCATTCGAACGTATTATTTTCGAGAGGATCAGTTCAAATGCCGAAGGACAGGTTATTACAAGACAGCGCATATTGTTCCCACAATCCATTCAACTTTCGGCTGTTGATGCTGAAATTATGGCTGAAATAACTGATGATCTGGATAGTCTGGGTTTTGAGATTTCAGCCCTGGGAGGTGGTACATTCGTTATTAATACCGTGCCATCGAATATGCCATCGGAAGAGATTATCGATTTTATTGATGGATTACTTGAAGATTTCAAGAAAAATTATTCGGATACAACTGATGATAAAAGAATTAAACTTGCCAGGCTGGTTGCCGGCAATATGGCTGTAAAGTCAGGGAAAATACTTAAAGTGGAAGAAATGCAACAATTAATTGACGAGCTGTTTGCCTGCCAGGTTCCTGAAATTGCCCCTGATGGCAGTAAAATACTGAAGATTATCCAGGTACAGGAAATTGACAAACTGATCAGATAAAGATTATCCCTTGTTATCTTTTCAGAAAAACTAAATTTGTAAATGTTTAAGCAGGATTCAGAAATAAGAAATAACAGATGAGTTACGAACGATACAGCCCTTCAGGCTTTGGCTTTTTACCCCCGGTAGTAAAGAACTTAATAATTATTAATGGACTTTTTTTCCTTGCAACACTTGTTCTCGGCAATGTTCTTCATCTTGACCTTACCGATTATCTTGGTTTACATTACTTTGCCTCGCTGAAATTTGCTCCATACCAGTTTATCACGTACATGTTTATGCACGGTAGCTTTTCGCATATATTCTTCAATATGTTTGCGCTATGGATGTTTGGAAGTGTGCTGGAGCAGGTCTGGGGACCGAAGAAATTTTTACTCTATTATATTATTACCGGAATCGGAGCTGCTTTGGTTCATTACATGGTATTTTATTTCCAGATAACACCTGTACTTCAAAGCATGGATGCGTTTATTTCTAATCCTGATCTGGTTACCTTACAACAATTTGTTTCGAACCATCAGTTTAGTGTAAGCGATTCTTCGGGTGATTTTTACCAGGCTTTCGAAAATTTCAAACTGAATTATGTCACCTTGCAGCAGGATCCTGGCAATGTACAGGCGATGCAGGATTCAATTAATTTTATTTCGGCTTACCGTGAGCATTTCCTGAGTTTACCCGTTGTTGTGGGAGCTTCGGGGGCCATATACGGACTATTGCTGGCGTTTGGAATGTTATTCCCCAATTCGCTCATTTACCTGTACTTATTCATCCCGATGAAGGCAAAATGGTTTGTTATCATTTTTGGTGCCATTGAGTTGTTTTCAGGATTTTATAACCAGGGAGGCAACATTGCTCATTTTGCACACCTTGGAGGGATGATTTTTGGCTTCCTGCTTATCATGTACTGGAAGAAAAAATCAGGAAACCAGAGAAGGAATTATATGGAATAACAATTTGAGGTTGCTTCCTCTATATGCCTTACCAGGAACAATCGTCATGATATTAATTTACTAAACTGAATTTCAATTAGCAATGAACTACAATCAGTCAGCCGGTGAGCGATTAAAGAGCCTGGCACAGATGCGGCCTGCGCTTTCACAACTTATACTTGTGAATGTAGCAGTTTGGTTTGCTCTGGCACTTGTACAAGTGGGAGGTTTCCTTTCCGAACCGCCAGGAATGCGGGGCGACGTATTGTGGCTGAACAACGTACTGGCATGGATAGGTGTTCCTGCCTCGGTACCGATCCTGATGATAAAGCCATGGACGATTATAACCTATATGTTTGTTCATGAAGGTTTCTGGCATTTGTTCTTCAATATGATTTGGCTTTTCTGGTTTGGTAAGATTTTTATGGAATTTATGCCAGGCAAAAAGATTTATACTATTTACTTTATTGGCGGAATTGCAGGAGCGCTGACTTTTGTATTAGCATATAACATCTTCCCTGTGTTCAGTGATAGCCTCGATTTATCAACTACCATTGGAGCTTCGGCTTCAGTACTTGCTATTACGATTGCCACAGCAGTGCTTGTGCCTGATTATACGGTAAATCTGATGTTTATTGGGCCGGTAAAAATCAAATATATTGCCCTTTTTTCGGTAATACTGGATGTACTGATGATACGATCGGGTAATGCCGGCGGACACTTTGCACATATAGGAGGTGCACTTTCAGGTGTATTGTATATACTTTTTATCAGAAATAATGTTGCACAACTGTTAGGCTTGTCGTTTCTGAAATCCTTTAAATTTAGCCCTTTCAAGCCGAAACCGTTACATAAGGTACACAGCACCGGCCGTCCGCTGAGTGATGAGGAATACAATAAGCTTAAAGTGCTGAAGCAGCAGAAAATCGATCATATTCTGGATAAAATATCCCGGAGCGGATACTCGAGCCTCTCGGCAGAAGAAAAAGAAATACTCTTTAACAGCAGCAAAAAACAGTAATTTTTAAACAAAGGGCATTCTTAAATTTAATGGCTACAACTAAAAAGAAACCGGTAAAAAAAACAAAGGGGAAAATGTCATTTGCTACCAAGCTGATGGTAGTGGTGAATCTTTTTGTCGTTTGCCTGCTCCTGTGTTCCTACCTGTCGCTGTATATTTCGCCTGCTAAATTCTGGCCTGTTGCATTTGCCGGACTTGCCTATCCTGTGTTTCTGCTTTTCAACATATTTTTCGTGCTTTTTTGGCTTGTCTTTCTGAAAAAATATTTCATATTATCTCTGATAACCATACTTTTAGGGTATAATCAAATACAAACGTATATTAAATTTTCGGGCTCGGAACGGAAGCTGTCGTTTGAAAATAGTCTTAAAGTCATGAGTTACAACGTCAGGTTATTTGATTTGTACAACTGGCATAACGGATCCAGCAAGCTTACTCAGGCGTCGATTTTCGAATTGTTCCAGACTGAGTCACCGGATATACTATGTATACAGGATTATTACAGTGGTGCCGGCAAAGGCGTTAATTATGGTGATACCATCTGCAGCAGGGCCGGATATAAATTCCGCAGCGTTGAGCTCATTAACAAGGGGAACAAAGGATTACCATACGGTCTGGCAATTTTTAGCAAATATCCCATTGTTCATACTCAGAAATTGGATTTTCAGAACAGCAAGGTTAATTTTTGCCAGTCAATTGATGTGAGGATCGGAAATGATACGGTAAGGGTGCTGAATATGCATCTTGAATCGATAAAATTCGGTAAGGAAGATTATAGTTTTGTGAGTGATGTTACTACAGCTCAGGCAGCAAACGATAAACTTAAAAAAGGATTCCTGGCAATAGCGGGTAAGATGAGGTTCGCCTATATCAGGCGTGCATCCCAGATTGAAACTGTTACCGAGTTTATTAAAAGTTCTCCTTACCAGCTTATTCTGGCCGGTGATTTTAATGATACACCTGTTTCATTCAGCTACAGGCAGATCGACAATGAACTGGACGATACTTTTGTTGATTCCGGTATCGGATTAGGGCAAACACACGGACAGATGCTTCCTATGCTGCGTATCGATTATATTTTTCACTCTGCAGGAATACAGACCATTGAACATAAGACCATTGACAAAGACTATTCCGATCATTTTCCTGTTGTAGCACGTTTTATGCTTCCCGGCTAAGTGACCAATTCACCCATGCCTGAATTTTACGATTGAACTTTTTATTCCATGAACTTCAAACTGACATCCGAATATGTACCCACCGGGGATCAACCCGAGGCAATCAGGCAACTTACTGAGGGCGTTGAAAGATGCGATCATGCTCAGGTTCTGCTGGGTGTAACCGGGTCGGGGAAAACTTTTTCAGTTGCCAACCTGATTCAGAATGTTCAACGTCCGACACTGGTTCTGAGTCATAATAAAACTCTGGCGGCACAGCTTTACAGTGAATTCAAGCAATTTTTTCCGGATAATGCTGTTGAGTTTTTTATTTCCTATTACGATTATTACCAGCCTGAAGCTTTTATTCCGGTTACAAATACATATATAGAGAAGGACCTCTCAATAAATGAAGAGATTGAGAAATTACGACTCAGTGCAACTTCGGCCCTACTTTCAGGCAGGCGCGATGTGATAGTGATAGCTTCTGTTTCCTGTATTTATGGCATTGGAAATCCTGACGATTTTAATAATAAGGTTATTCATATTGCCAAAGGGGATAAACTAAGCCGGAACAAGCTTTTGCACGCACTTGTCGATAGCCTTTATTCGCGTAATGAATTTGACCTTACCCGTGGAAAGTTCAGGGTGAAAGGCGACACAGTTGATGTATATCCAGCTTCAGCTGATATTGCATACCGTATTATCTTTTTTGGCGATGAAATCGAAAGCCTCGCTTCGTTTCATCCATTGGATGGGCTAACCATTGAGACACTTGACGAAATCACCGTTTTCCCCGCAAATATATTTGTTACATCAAAAGAAAAGATGAAGGAAGCCATATGGGAAATACAGGCTGATATGGTAAAGCAAGTGGATTATTTCAAAGAAATCGGCCGGCATCTTGAAGCAAAAAGGCTGGAGGAAAGAGTTTCGTATGATATTGAAATGATGCGGGAACTGGGATATTGTTCAGGCATTGAAAACTACAGTCGTTATTTTGACGGACGTATTTCAGGATCAAGGCCTTTCTGCCTGATTGACTTTTTCCCCTCCGACTTCCTGATGGTAATAGATGAAAGTCATGCCACCATTCCTCAAATCAGGGCGATGTATGGCGGCGACCGGTCGCGCAAGCAAAACCTGGTGGAATATGGGTTCAGACTTCCCTCGGCACTCGATAACAGGCCTCTGAAATTTGAAGAGTTCGAAACCCTGCTGAGCCAGGTTATTTATGTGAGCGCCACACCTTCTGATTATGAGCTAAATCAGTCACAAGGGATTGTAGTTGAGCAGCTGATCAGGCCAACAGGATTGCTTGATCCGCAGATTGAAGTTAAGCCCAGCCTGAATCAAATAGATGACCTGCTGAATGAAATAGAACTTCGTACGGTCAAAAATGAGCGAATACTCGTAACAACGCTAACCAAGCGGATGGCGGAAGAACTCTCCAAATATATGCTCAGACTGGGAATCCGCTGTAAATATATTCATTCGGAAGTTGAAACACTCGACAGGGTTGAAATTCTGCGTGATCTGCGCCTGGGATCCATCGATGTGCTGATAGGCGTGAATCTGCTGCGCGAGGGTCTTGATCTTCCTGAAGTTTCGCTTGTGGCTATACTGGATGCTGATAAAGAAGGATTCCTGCGTTCCGAAAAATCGCTTACGCAAACGGCAGGACGTGCAGCAAGGAATCTGAATAGCAAAGTTATTTTTTATGCCGACAAAATGACTTATTCCATGCAGCAGACCATTGATGAAACAAATAGGAAAAGAGCAATACAGATTGCCTACAACCTGAAACACAACATCACTCCTACCCAGATCATCAAGAATATTGAAGCACCGGGGCTTTCAGGGAGTATTGAATACAAGACCGCTCCTAAAGCATATGTGGAGAGGGAAACAGTGAACACCGCAGCTGATCCTGTGGTAAAGTATCTGAACGACGAGCAGCTTAAAAAACTTTATGAGCAATCGCGGAAATCGATGGAGAAAGCAGCTAAAGAACTGGATTTTATCGAGGCTGCCAGGCTTCGTGACGAAATGCTTGGGTACAAGGAATTAATTGATAAAAGGAAAAAGAATAAATAAAGCAGCATGGAAATTACAGATGATCTGATCCTGACAGCCTTACAGACAGCGGTAAAAGCCGGTACAGCCATTATGGATGTTTACAGGGAACCTTTCGGCGTTGAACTCAAGTCGGACAACAGCCCCCTAACTATTGCCGATAAAAGAGCACATGCTATTATTTCGCAGGGGCTGTCAAATACGGGTATTCCCCTGCTGAGTGAAGAAGGCATGCATGCTGATTATTCAATCCGTAAAAGCTGGTCACATTACTGGCTGGTGGACCCTCTTGACGGAACCAAGGAGTTTATTAAACGGAATGGAGATTTTACAGTAAATATAGCATTGATAAGCAATAAACAACCTGTTTTTGGTGTGGTATATGCTCCTGTACCCGGATTTCTATACTGGGGCAGCAAATCAGGCTCGTACAGGCTGAATATCCTGGGTCAGAAGAATAACTACACTGATGGGTTTAAACTCTATTCAGAAGGTGTAGAGCAGCTTCCTTGTCTTCCTGAAAATAAAGAGTATATAGTTCTGGGTAGCAGATCGCATATGAATGCCGAAACTGAATCATTTATCAAGAATTTACAGCAGTCACATCCGGACCTGGCATTTATTTCGAGAGGCAGTTCATTGAAGTTCTGTGCACTGGCTGAAGGTGGCGCGGATGTTTATCCACGCTTTGGGCCAACCATGGAATGGGATACAGCGGCTGGGCATGCAGTTGCCTTTTTTGCCGGCTGTTCGGTACTTCAGGTTGATAATGGATTGCCGGTAGTTTATAATAAGCCGTCCCTGCTGAATCCGTTTTTTATTGCCCGGCGCAAAAAAAAATGAGGTAACCTTTCAGCTACCTCATTTCCTGTAATTTATTCAGGTCTATTTATCGCTGATACTGATCAGTTCAACATCAAAAACCAAAGGTGAAAAAGGAGGAATATCACTTCCTGCACCACGATCACCATAGCCTAATTTTGATGGGATAATTAGCGTTGCCTTGCCACCTGCACTCATCATGCTGATTCCTTCGTCCCAGCCTGGGATTGCTTCAGCTTTGCCGATAGTAAATTCATAAGGCGTTGAAGGTGTGCGGGTAAGCGATGAGTCAAAGACTTTACCATTGAACAGTTTGCCTGTATAATGAACCTTTACTTTTTTACCAGCCTGTGCTTTTGGACCTTTTCCTTTTACTTTTTCAACATAATAGAGTCCTGTTGCACTGGGTTTGGCTGTTATTTTATTGTCTTTTACATATTGCAGAATAAGAGCAGGTTCTTTAGCCATTGCTTCGTCAGCTTCTTTCTTAGCTTTAACTTCTTCTTCTTTGGTTGCTTTTTCGTTCTCTGCTTTTGTTTTCAGATCAAGAACTTCGATATCGTAAACCACAGGTGAATAAGGTGCTACCATATCCATACCGTTCATATCCTTTTTACCTTTTTCGCCAAAGCCCATGGATGAAGGAACAAGGATTGTTGCAATACTTCCTTTTTTCATTGATGCAACAGCTTCATCGAAGCCTTTTGTGTCAAATGGTTTTCCATACTCAAAAGTTATTGGATGATTCTTATCGAGTGTTGAGAATATTTTCTTGCCTTCGGATGACGTAACAGTAAGATTAATTTTAACAAAATCAGCTTTCTGAATGCCACGACCCGAACCAGGATTTTTTGTTATAATATAAACGCCTGATGCTGTCGGCTTTTCTGTAACATTGTTTTTTGTAATAAAAGCCTGGATTTTAGCAGATTCTTCACCTTTTAGTTTTTCAGCTTTAGCTGTTTCAGCCTTCTGACGGGCTTCCATTGTTTCTGATTTCACAAGTTTCACATCAAAATACATCATCGAGGTACTATCAACACCTGTTGGCAATTGAGGATATTTTGCTGTTTTTGTAAAGAAATCGTTTGCATTGAGAATGAAAGTTGCGCTATCGCCATTGTGCAACATGCCAAAAGCTTCGTAAATATCACCTTTAAATTCAGATTTTGCCAGGTTGATTTCAAATGGACGGGCCATATCTGCCGAATTGAAAAATATCGAGTCTTTATCCTCAATTTTCATACGGTACCTGATGTTCATCGTCAGAATACTTCCTTCGGATGCCTTAAGGGAATCCTTGTTTTCAACGTAGAATTTGTAGAGTATACCACTGTCAGATTTTTTAAATCCAGGGTATTTTGAGCATGATGTAATCATCAGCGTTGCCAGGGCTGCCCCCAGGGTAATAATTGTTCTGATTTTCATTTTACGTAAATTGTTTCTGTTAATTTTAATTGTTACTGATTTATTTTGAGTCAATGAGTGATACGGTATATATAAGGGTTGCTTTCGGTGGAATCCGATCCTGATCACCTGATAATCCATGTGCCAGGTACGAAGGGATAACAAAACGGGCTTTATCACCAACACTTAACAGCAGGATTCCTTCCTCCAGTCCGCTTTCGACGTTTTCGCTGCCAATCCTGAATTCTTTAGGCCCTGTTTGTTTTGAGCTGTATATTAATTCATTAGTGATAAGCCTGACTTCGAAGTTGAAACGGACAACTTTACCTGCTGCTGTCCGTGGACCTTTTCCTTTTTCAATGAACTGGTACCTCAGCCCGGTTGCTGTTTTAATCATGTCCCATCCCGAACGGGCAATCAGTTTCTCAATCTGTTCATTCTCTGTTTCTACAGCAGCCCTGTTGGCATTCAGCAGTTTATCTGTGACCTGCCCCTGGCTCAAATTCTGATTTGATTTACTATCCTGTTTCTTACCGCAAGAAGTAATTGCCAGAGCAATAAAAAAGAAAAGAACGAATTGAGACTTTAAATTCATATTTCTTTCTATCTGTAATTATCCAGTGATTGATGGATTTCAGCGCTGAGAGCAGGCAACATGGCTTCGAACCAAACCAGCGTTTCGGCCATGGTTTTAAATACATCGCCTCCGGCAGCGTTGCGATGCCCACCACCGTTAAAGTGCGCCCGTGCAAGATCATTTACCGAAAACTCACCCTTGCTGCGCAACGAAACTCTTATCCTGTCGCCACGTTCGGTAAAAAGTGCCGCTACAGCTACATTTTGTATGCTGAGAGCATAATTTACAACACCTTCGGTATCACCCTGCTGGTAATTATATTTTTCGAGGTCTTCCTTTGTAAGCCAGATATAGGCGGTTGCAAATTCAGGAAGTACTTTCATGTTCGAACCAAGACATTGTCCCAGAAGACGCATACGGCTTTCGGAGTATGTGTCATACACCATACGGTGCACCCTTTCAACATCCATCCCCGTTTTAATCAGCTTAGCGGCAATTTCAAATGTTTCTGGACGGTTGCACGCATAACTGAAGGATCCGGTATCTGTCATTATCCCGACAAAAAAGCATTCGGCCATTTCTTTTGAAATCCCTGCCGGAAATTCTGCTTCTTCCAGTATCTGGAATAAAAGCTCAGAGGTTGATGAAACAGCGGTAACAGAGAAAATAAGGTCAAACTCATTTTCAGGCTGTATATGATGATCAATGATAACGCGGGTAGCACCAGCAGCCCTGAGTTCTTCCGTAAAAAGCTTAACCCTGCCCAATCCATTGTAATCCATGCAGAAAATCAGGTCGGCAGCCGCCAGCAATGAATTCCCAAGTTCCGGATTTTCTGAATAAATAACAGCATCTCCGGCCCCGGGGAGCCATTGTAAAAATGAAGGAAGTTCATTAGGTAGCAATACCTTCGGATTCATTCCAAGCGAAACAAGGAAATGATACAAAGCCAGTGAGGAACCGATCGCATCTCCATCAGGATTATAATGGGTTGTGATCAGCACATCCGACTTTTCTTCCAGGAGTTTTTTAAGGTATGAAATGGAGGTTTCTGAAATTATCAAGATACTATTATTGTATAAATTTTATTTTTGCAAAATTACCATTTTAAACATTATGATAGTACCCTTGTTAAATTTAATACTTTATATTTGTTCTATCAACAATTTATCATTTTATGTCAGGAAATACCACATTTACAATGATCAAACCTGATGCTTTTGAAGCAGGTTTTACAGGGGCGATTCTTCAGAAATTTATTGAAAACGGTTTCAAAATCAAGGCATTAAAGCTTACACAACTTCGTAAGGAAGATGCAGAAGCATTTTATGCTGTTCACAGCGAAAGACCTTTCTTTAACAGCCTGGTGGCCTTTATGTCGTCAGGACCTATAGTAGCGGCTGTTCTTGAAAAAGAAAATGCAGTCGATAATTTCCGCAAACTTATTGGTTCGACCAATCCTGCTGATGCTGCCGAAGGTACCGTTCGCAAGCTTTTTGCTGCTTCCATCGAACGGAATGCAGTTCATGGTTCGGATAGTGATGAAAACGCGGTAATCGAATCCGGTTTCTTCTTTACTCATTTCGACAGGCATTAATCAGTCAGGGAAATATTCCCTGTAAGTGTTGTCGGTATAAAATTCTACGATTTTCAGCAATGTTTTCGTAGAGGTATTTTTATGCCCCATTGTTTCCATCCTTTTTTCCGGTTTGCTGAATGTAGAATCAGTAACCATCGTTTTATTTTCTTTTCCAGGAAACGTACCCGTTTCTATTACGTTGTACTGAACGGCATTTTCGTTCCTTACAGGTTCGAAGCTTAAGTCATTCTCCTTTCCAAAATCAATAGGTTTCCTCGGGTTGATCTCGGAAAACAGATCCACAGAAGGTGAAATAAGGGGTGAAAATGCGTTCAGATTCCCGTCATTAGCGGAATTGACAGCCGTTTCCTGACCCTTGAATATGGGCCCTTTTCCAAACATAAGCCAGTCCATACTAACTTCAGGATAACATAAAAGTACTTTTTGAATAAGATCGAGGCTGGCATTATTGCGGCCTGAGATTATATGTGATATACTCGACTTCTGAACTCCGATCTCGTCAGCAAATTGAGCGGCTGTAAGATTCTTTGCTTTTATCAATAAGATGATCCTGTCCTTCATTTGTAAACTGTATTAATGTGAACAACACTACAAATGTAATATTAAGTTTTATATTTTGTTAAACTTTTTCGCTCAAACGAAGTCGTATTCTACCCTCTGATTTACATTTAAAAATATACTTTATCTTAATTGATATATAAGATTATATATCAATTACATAGAATAAAAAATAGTCTACATTATTAGTTTCATAATAAATTCGTATTACTTAGAGTAATAGTATAGATAATTGATATAAACAACAGAATATGAAGCATATATACAATATTTACAAATCAAATTATTTAACACATTACAAATGTAATTTAATATCTCAGACGCCAATCAGATACAAATGTATATTAACTTGATTATAAGCTATATGAATATTAGCTGAATCACTAGTTTACGAATGTTAATTATGATGACATTTGTATTTAATTTAATGTATACAATATTAAACAGAGAATTTTCAGTATTCATTGGAATTATGTAGAATTGTAAACTGGATAATGCGATTGGATTCTTTTATCAGTGTTCCCCCTACCCTGTTTATTACGGTTCCTGAATTATTTGTCCAACCTGCTTGTGAACAATAGGATTATTAACCGACATGAATCAGGTCACTAACGCTGAACCTTATTTAAGGCTATTATTTGCCTGTTAATGGGCAACAATCTGCAATTTTTCAATTCTAAAGAAGTTATATGTAAAGAATATCTGTGCAATTCGTTGACATTTAATACAATATATTGATAACTAGCTTTTGATAAATTCTTATCATATTTACTATTTATATATATTATTTGATATCCAGGTTTTATAAGTCAAATTATTTTCACGGTTCTACTCCTATTTCCCCGATATAAAATTTAAATGAAAGTGCATACCTGATTTTGTAGATCTTTCATTCACTGCTTTCACTTCTTTGGATTTTAACAGGCAACCTATTTGCACAGGAGCTATTTCCGGGCAAAAAAAAACCGGATCAGGGATCCGGCTTTTAACAAAGAAAATCTTATTGTTTTACATTTTAACAATTCTGCCTGAATAAACTGAACTGTTGTTTGAAACCTTAACCAGGTAGATTCCTGATGGGAAAGCACCCATATCGTTTATTTGAAGGCTTAACATGGGACTTTCATTTCCCTGTAGTGAATAGACTACTTTTCCTTGTATATCGATTATATCGAGAGTGTATTTGCCGTGAAGCGAAGCTGGAAAACCTATAGTTAATTTGTCGACCACAGGATTGGGATATGAGCGTAGTGCCTTTACAGCAGCCTGGTTATGGACCGAAAGCGAAGTATATGCTTTCTGGTAATTTGGAATTCCCCATCCCAGTAATGAGTCAGGGCTACTTGCCTGGCTGGCAGTATTTTTAATGGTTTCGATAAGTTGCATATTATTCAGTTCGGGAAGCGATTGCCAAAGGCAGGCGGTTATTCCGCAGGTAATAGGTGATGAAAAAGAGGTGCCGCTGCCAAACCCAAATCCTCCCGGGGAATATAGAGCTGCTCCTGAACCCTGTGCATCAACGGTAGGTTTTATCCGCCTGTCGTATGTAGGGCCTACTGAACTGAAATAAGCCCTTGCGCCTGATGCGTCAACAGCTCCAATCGTAAAAACGCTGTCAGCGTCGGCAGGTGCGCCAATGTACCACCAGCCTCCTCCACCTGAATTTCCTGCACTGTTTACAACCAGTATCCCTTTTTCAGCTGCTTTGTCCGCACCATTGGTTACAAAAGTTGTATTGCCATCCATATCTGCATAGGTATGGTTTGTTGTAGGATCATCAAATTGAGTGTAACCAAGCGAAGAATTGATCAGATCGGCTCCAAGGCTGTCAGCAAACTCAGCTGCGCTAACCCAGTAGTATTCTTCAACAATAGTTTCGGTTTCGCCAACTTCGGAACGCAGAAGCCAGTAATCAGCCTTAGGTGCTGTTCCCACCATCTCTCCGCTTACATTGGCTCCCATACATGAAAGAACGCTTGTGCCATGAGAATGCATGGTGGTTGCATATACATTGTTACCCGGCACTGCAAAATCGCGTGTGCCCTTAATTTGATTATTTGCACGCAGGCTGTCGAAACAAGTCATGACATCGACCGAATTAAAACCTGCATCAATAACAGCTATAAGCATGCCCTGTCCACAGTAGCCCCTGTTATGAAGATATTGTCCGTTCAACTGGTTGATCTGGTTAAAGGCAGCGCCATAGTCGTACACATCCGTATTTACCTTCTTAGCTATTCCTGCAGTCCAGGGATTTATTTGTTCAGCTTTTAAATATGGCTTTACAGATTCGGACATACCAGTCGTGTTAACTTCTTTTTGGAGAATTTCTATATCCGAGATAAAATCCAATGCAGAAATGTTGTTGGCCATAACAGCAGTTGCTTCAACTACAACTGTGTTGAACCAGCGCGAACGGGTTAATATTCTGGCTCCTGTGGCCGAAACAGTTTTTACATATGCATCATTTACCGGCATATCCGTTTGGTCGAATGCGATCTGGTGCCGCAAACGCCGTTCAATTGACTTTTCGGTCAGGTATGAAGAAGGATTGATACCGGTGTCCAAACTAACACCTTTATCACTGAAATGCAGTACATAGGTTTTAAAGCCGGTTTCCTGCGAATAGGCTGACATCATTATTATTAGAGAAACGAGTAAAAGAAATGATTTTTTCATGAAAACAGATTTGAATGCAAAGATAACAATCCAAAAGATTCAATTGTTTTAAAACTGCTAATACCCCCATTATTCTGGTCGAAGCACATTATAAATCAGGAAATAAAAATCTGGTTTTCCTTTTATTATTAAGCCTACGAAAGGCATACCCGATTCATAATCAGGCTTTAGGGATGAAGACAAACAATGCTCGTGTAAAAAATGTAATTTTGCATCATTAATCTCTTTGAATACAATGCGTATAGATATCATTACAATTTTCCCCGAAATGTTTGACGGCCCGTTCAACCACTCCATGATAAAGCGGTCGCAAGCCAAAGGTCTGGCTGAGATTCATATTCATAACCTGCGCGATTATTCGGATAACAAGCATCGCAAAGTGGATGATTATCCGTTTGGTGGTGGTGCCGGGATGGTAATGATGATACAACCTATTGCTGACTGCATTGATAAATTGAAATCGGAAAGAAATTATGACGAAGTCATTTTCATGACGCCTGACGGTAGTTTGTTCGACCAGCCGATGGCAAACAAACTTTCGATGGCAACCAACCTGATTATAATGTGTGGCCATTATAAAGGAATTGATGAAAGGCTGCGCGAAAATTATTTTACCAGCGAGATATCAATAGGTAATTATGTACTTACCGGAGGTGAACTGGCTGCAGCCGTGGTAACTGATGCTGTTATACGTCTTTTGCCGGGAGTGCTGAGCGATGAAACATCAGCGTTATCTGATTCGTTCCAGGATAATTTATTGTCGCCGCCGGTGTATACCAGGCCTTCAGAGTATAATGGATGGATAGTTCCTGATGTACTGATGTCGGGTAATGAAAAAGAAATTAAAAAATGGCAATACGAAAAAGCCGTTGAACGTACCCGCATACGCCGCCCTGACATGCTTTGAGAATAGTAATACATACTTACCAATAAGCTCTAATTTTAAATTGCAAAAATTAAGATTATTTTGTAATATTGCAATCATAAATCACTAAAAAACAACGTCATGGGATTAAAGGAATCATTAAGAAAACTTTTTGGCACATCGAAAACTGTTACAGCTGCCAAAGCGGATGAATTGAAGGATAAAGCTGTTCATAGCGTAGAAACTGCAAAGGAATACAGCAAGGATGTTGTTGAAAAACTGGATAATGCAGTTACAGAAGTGAAAGCTGCTGCCAAAGACGCATCCGTGAAAGTAAAGGACTTCGGTGAAAATCTGAAAGAAAAGGCTGAAGAAGCTATCGAAAAACTGGATGAAAAAGCAGCCGGTATAGTTGATAAACTGGAAGAGAAAATCAGGGGTGGCGCTGTTGAAACAGCAACTGCTGAACCTGTAGCTGAAGAACCTGCTGAAACTATTGTTCATGCTGAAGTGGCCGAAGACCAAGCTGCCGAAGTGAAACCTGCTGAAGTTGTTGAAGAAACCAACGATACAGCAAAAAATCTGAAAAAAGATACTACTGAAGAAGCTGTTTAATTTCTGTAATTCAGTTTCATTTTGATTTTAATCCCCATGATGATGCATCGTGGGGATTTTTCTTTTCGACAAAAATCAAAGCCGGTGTATATTTTTTTCGATATCAAGGATCAGCGTTTCAGCATCCTCCAGACCGGTTGAAAAACGAATCAGGGTTGGTGGAAACGAACTGTACAGTCCGGGACGGACAAAAGTGCAGGAAGGAATTATTAAGGATTCGAAACCGCCCCATGAGACCGCCATACGCCAATACGTGAGACTATTACAAAAGTCCTCTATCGCGTCCGTGGTTGAATCCAGATCGATGGTAAATAATCCGGATCCTTTACTCATTTGCGACTGAGCCAGGCTAAACTGTTCGTTATTTCGAAGCATGGGGTAAAAAATCTTTTTCACTTTTGGCTGCGTTTGGAGGAATGAGATAATCTCATGCGTTACCCGGCTTACATGTTCCATCCTAACCGGTAACGTTCTTAATCCACGCAGAATAAGCCAGGCGTTGAAAGGCGATAATATGCCACCAAGCGTTAGGAATTCATTTGCAAATATCTTCCCTATCATTTCTTTTGATCCGCAGCAGGCTCCTGCCACCACATCGCTGTGGCCGCCCAGGTATTTTGAAGCAGTATGTACAACCAGATCGATTCCGTGTTTAATCGGTTGCTGGAATAATGGTGTACTCAAACTGTTATCAAGTATTGTTATTATTCCTTTTGCCCTGGCAAATTCGCTCACTGCTTTAAGGTCCTGAAGTTCAAATGTCCATGAATTAGGGCTTTCGAGATAGATAACGGTTGTTTCGGGGCGCACTGCATCAATTATAGCCTGAGTTGAACATCCGTCGACCATGGTAACCTGTACGCCAAAGCGTGGCAGTATATTGGTGTTCAGCAGCGTATTGGTCCAGGAATAGGGATTCTGAACACAAACTATATGATCGCCTGTTTTAATGTTCGACAGTATTGCCGACGAAATAGCAGCCATTCCGCTTCCAAATACCAGTGCCTCTTCAGCACCTTCGAGCGCTGCAAGTTTCCGGCAAAGCAAATTAGTAGTAGGGTTATTGCCTCTTGAGTAAATCCAGTTGTCTTTTTCAGAGGAGATTGCTTCACGGAATTGCTCAACGTTTCGGAAGTAATAATTGCTGGTTTGATAAATCGGCGGCGTTACTGAATGAATACCTTCGGCATCATTTTCGCCCAGGATATTGGTTATATAGGAAATATTCAGGTTATCTTCTGTCATAACATACTTATTTACATCAATTTAACCTTTTAACAGCAACTCTGAAAAAAGCGTTCACAAATATAAAATTAATTCATAATTTTGGCTCCTGAAAGTAAAAAACAGGTTATCAACAAGGGATTGTTAAAAAAACCGGCACAAACTTGTTTTGTATCAAATTTTTAGCGTAAATTTGCACTCATTTTTGAGAAAAACGCACATCTAATACATAAACTAATGAGTAAGAAGGAGTTAATTCAGTACGTTGAAGATCATTTTGTAGTAAAGAATGAATTACCTGCATTTAAGGCCGGTGATACCATCACAGTTCACTATAAAATCAAAGAAGGCGAAAAGGAACGTATCCAGCTTTTCCAGGGTGTTGTTCTGCAGCGCTCGGGCGCAGGAGTTACTGAAACGTTCACCATACGTAAGGTTTCGGGAACTATTGGCGTTGAAAGGATTATTCCTGTTTGTTCCCCGTTTATTGATAAAATTGAGTTGAACAAACGCGGTGCAGTTCGTCGCGCAAGGATTTTCTACCTCCGTGATCTGAAAGGTAAAAAAGCACGTATCAAAGAAAAACGCAAATAAACTCTTACAGAGTCAGCAATATAAAATCAGGTTGTCCTTTGCAGGGCAGCCTTTTTTTTGTTTTGCTCAACAGGATAACTGGATATCATTATTCCCTGATGTGTTTATGCGGAATAATCGTGCATAAAATTTAAAGCAAGGATTTACAAATATCAGATTTTTACAATGACTTGCCTGCGGTACATAATACCCACTACCAACAACCAAAAGCCGGTATACAGCAGAGCCCCCAGTAAAGAAGCATTTGTTGGCGACAAGCCAAATGACTGATATTGAACAAACAACCAATCGTACAAGGAGAGTTTTGTGCCTGAAGTAGTAATCTGAATCATTCCGATAACAATAATACCGATTTCGGAGCCGAAGTAAGCCGTAATCGGATTGGTACCAAAAGCGAGAAAGGGTGGCGAAAATTGCCGTATGCGCTTAATATCTGCAATCCAATAACAGATTCCAAGTACAACCATAGCCAGTCCTGATGAATACAGCACATAAGAGCTGGTCCACAGTTGTTTATTAATAGGGAATACTAATCCCCAGGCCATTCCGCAGAGTATTAGTATATTTCCGAAAACAAGCAGTTGTATCAGTTTACCACGTTCATCATCCGCTTTTATAAACGCATTTCCTGCCAGCACGCCGATAAACCCGCTTGCAATCGCCGGCAAGGTACTCAGTATACCTTCAGGATCGTAGAGTTTGGTATACATCCACACATGCTTACCGATAAGCAAGCGGTCAAGCCAGGCAGCCAGGTTGGTTGTAGGCTCAAGATTTGAAGGACCGAAACCCGGAACATGCACAAGTGCCATAAGTGCCCAATATGCGGCCAATAAGAGGGCCGACATGTACCAAATTACTTTTATATCAGAATAGATCAGGAATATTCCGCAAATCAGGTTAACAATAGCAATCCGCTGCAGAACACCCGGAATGCGGATGTTGGCCAGGTCGTTAAACGGAAAACTGTTAACGATAAGCCCCAGCAGAAAGATAATGGCTGAACGCCGCAACAGTTGTATTAGGAGTTCCTGTTTTGAAACGCCCTTTGCCAAACGCTTCGAAATGGAAAGTACCGCCGAAAATCCCATTGCAAAGATAAAAAACGGGAAAACAAGGTCAGTAGGCGTACAGCCATTCCAGACCGAGTGTCTCAGTATTGGATAGGAAAAACTCCAGCTTCCGGGTGTATTCACAATAATCATTGCCATGATGGTAAGCCCCCTGAAAATATCAAGCGAAATAATCCTGTTAGCAGAAGTTGGCATAGTTGAGGGTTTAAAATACAGACTGAAAAGGTATGCTGTTTCAAGTAGATGTCAAAAATACACTATCTAATCATAAAATTAACCGGAATTGCAATACTTTCTTCAGAAAATATTATTCCAAGTATTGTTTATTGTATTTTTATTTTATTATTATATCGCTATAAGTAATTCATTATTAATTATATACGATTTGATATCTTTCTTTAATACTTTATCTGAATCAGGTTCTAAAAAACATTAATTTTATGACGTATTTTTTAATAATTACTTCAGAAACTGTCACGATCAAATAATTTTTATGCAGCAAGGACTTATTCCAAATGTTTCGGTTGATTGTGTTGTGTTTGGATTTGACTTTACAAACCTGAACGTACTGCTGATAGAACGGAATATTTCAATTGATGGTACAAATTATGCCGATCTTAAATTACCGGGTGATTTGATCCGCTTAGATGAGGATTTGGATGATTCGGCGGCACGGATTCTGATTGAAAATACAGGCCTGAGTAATATTTACCTGAAGCAATTTAAGAGCTTCGGATCACCCGAAAGGCTAAAAAGAAAGCAAAGGGATCTGGAATGGCTTCGTAAAATTGATCATCCTGAAGAACATGTTATTACGATTGCATATTACTCCCTTATTGATATTTCGGAACAGCGCAGTTCGGATCTGATTCTGAGCGATAATGCCAGTTGGTGTCCGGTTCATGAAGTAACCGACCTGGTAATGGATCATATGGACATCCTAAAAGGAGCACTGGAGCATCTGCGTATTGAATTACTGAACAAACCTATAGGATTTGAGCTTTTGCCTGACAAGTTTACACTTTCGCAGATGCAGAAACTTTATGAAGTAATACTGGGAACTACTTTCGATAAACGGAATTTCAGAAAGAAGATTTCCAGCATGAAATACCTTATACCGTTGAACGAGAAACAGGTGGGTGTTGCCCATAAACCTGCACGCCTCTATATTTTCAGCCGCGAAGTATACACCAAAACAAAGAGGGATAATTTCGATTTCTCAGTTTAAACAAGGCGATCAATTCCTTTTTCCACCAAAAATATTCATTTGCATTAACATTTTGCAAGGATAGTCTTGATAGGCAAATTCCCCATAATGAGTATCCTTATTTATAGGCTATGCTCATCACTAAAAGCCTTAGCAGATTTCATCTATTTTCATGCTTTGTCCGCGAAAGCTGAAAGAGTCACCGGCTTTCAGTCCTTTCATAGCCACTACCAGCGGCACTACCGGCGAAACGGCATAATAAATTTCATTTTCAATCACCACTTTACCAATGCCCGCAACAATATAAAGTGTTTGTGTGCTCAACTTAATTAAAGCGCCAGGTTCGACTTTTGTTTTGACAACGTCGGGTTTTAACTGACGCAGGAAACGAATCTCGTCTTCAACAACCGAAAGCTGCTGTGCAAGCATATCGCGTTTCCGCATAAGTTGTGCCCTGAAAGAATCATACCTGTCCTTGGGAGCTCCATATTCATTTGCACTTTGCTGTGCATCGTTCATAGCTGACAGGATGTTGGATTCTGTCTCCTCTTTTATTTCGACACACCTGGCATGTAATTTCTCTTTAACTGTGATATTCAGCGACATTTCAAAAAGCTTGGTCTGGTTTATATTTTAATCAGCAATAGTATGAATTTTTTTTTAAAATATTATTTCTACTATTTTTTTTACATTATCCTGGAAGAGAGCCACAAAAGGCAGAGAAGCAAATTTTACTATTCGAAAAATGAATCTGAAAGGTGAAAAAACGAATTTCCGACATTCTGTTACACTGCGTAAAGATTAATCTTTTCACATCTGCTATATTTGCACCATGCTTTTCAACAGAATAAAACTTAGAAACTGTCTGGATTTTAATATTGAAGTGATTTATCAAGCTATTTGCTCAATCAATTGTCAGGCTGAGAAACCTGCCCTGAGCTTGCTGAAGCGGAGTCGAAGCCCACTAAATCACTTCAATATTTTCGTTCCAGCGTTGAACGAGTGCATTTCGACTTCGCTCAATGTGACAGAAATACAAGGTATTGATGCTTGAAAGTAGTTTTTATCATTTTAAGACAGTTACTTAGTCAAAACGCTTTTTCTCTTAACCCGGCTTATCATGCTTATCTTCAAAAGGCCATTTACGGATCCGTATTTAAATATTGCCGCCGAAGAGTACTTTGTAAAGCATTCGTCCGAAGACATGTGCATGATATGGGTTAATGAGCCATCGGTAATTATTGGTAAACATCAGAATGCATATGCTGAAATCAACTATCCCTATGTGCGTGCCGAAAATATTCCGCTTATCCGGCGAATAAGTGGTGGCGGAGCTGTTTACCACGACAACGGGAATCTGAACTTTACGTTTATTAAAAAAACAGAGAAAACAAACCAGGTCGACTTCAGCCGGTTTACTTCCGTTATCGTAGCGTTTTTAAAAAGCTTTGGTCTTGAAATAAATATAAGCAAACGCAACAGTCTTTTTATCGGGAACCGGAAATTTTCAGGACATGCGGAGCATATTTTTCACGAAAGGGTTCTGCATCACGGAACAATCCTTTTTAATACAAACCTCGAGGCATTGCAAAACAGTCTGAATCCCGGGATAAATTATGCTGGAAAGGCAATGGCATCAGTAAGAGACGAAGTTTTGAATATAGCATCCCTCCTACCTGATAACATGGATATTAATCAATTCAGCGAAAGACTGGTAAGCTGGTTGCTTGCATATTATCCTGAAAGCAAAGGGTATGAGATGAATCACGATGAGTTTGAGGCAATCCATCAACTGGCGGAAACAAAATACAAAACATGGCAATGGAATTTTGGCTACTCCCCGGCCTATTCATTTTCTGTCCGTATTCCTCTGTTTTCGGGCACTGCTCCTGCTATTGCAAAGGTTGAGAACGGCTGTTTCGTGCAGATTGACCAACCTGCCGGAAATAATGATGTACAGCTTACAGAAATACTGCAAAACATGATAGGATTACAGCACAATGAAGACGAAATCAGGCTGTTTGTTGAAAAAAATATCAAAACACTTGAACTTGCAGGTGTAAACTCTGTTTACTATACTGAATCATTTTTTAAATAAAAGAAATAAATTAAAAGCACATTTAGCTATTAACCTTACGATACATTCAATGATATTACAGGATATTTTCGACAAACTCTGGAAAGGGTATGTTGCACAAAACCCGGAAGCAGAAAAAATATATAGCTGTTTTACAGAAGCAGGCGAAAAAGTTGAGAATGATCATATAGCCTTCAGGACTTTTTTCGATACCCGCATCAATGTTGATGTACTAGCCCGGCCATTTCTGGAAGCAGGCTATGAGCAGAAAGGGTATTATATTTTCGACGATAAACACCTTACAGCCAAGCATTATGAGCATAAAACAATATCGAATGCGCCCAGGGTATTTATCAGTCAGCTGATGACTGATCATTTCAGTCCCAAACTCCAGTCCATTGTAAAACAATGTGCTTCGCGGGTTCCGGAAGAGTTGGTCATTGGTAATGAGCTGATATTTGCCGGAAATGTATGGGGCCCGCCATCCTACGAAACGTATGAGATGCTGCGCAAAGAATCGGAATATGCTGCCTGGCTTTATGTTTATGGTTTTGTAACCAATCACTTTACGGTGAGTATTAATTCGCTTAATAACCTGAATTCGATTCAAAAAGTAAATCAGTTTCTGAAAGAGAAAGGATTTATGCTGAATAGTTCGGGCGGCGAGATAAAAGGAACTCCGGAGGAATTGCTTGAACAGTCGAGTACAAAAGCCGGAATTCTTTCGGTTGAATTTGCAGAAGGCTCATTCGATATACCTTCGTGCTATTACGAGTTTGCAATCAGGTATCCGGATACCGATGGCAAATTGTATTCAGGATTTATTGCCAAATCAGCAGATAAGATATTTGAAAGCACTGATTTTTATAAAAAGTAGAAAAAAATTAACGGAGTTTAAAAGGCAGATCATCGAATAATGAGGATCTGCCTTTTTTGTTTATTACATAATGTTTTGAATTACAGTAGATTGATTTTGATAGCCAGATGAAAAATGCATTTCTTTCAAGCTTTGTGCCTGTGATGATGGCTTCTTTAAACATGCCGGCAATTTTAGTACTTTTGGATGCAAATTTAAGCAGGGCATGAGATACAATTTGAAATTACTTTTATTTATCATTATCAGCTGTTCAGGCCTGGCAAATGCTCTGGCACAGAAACACAATTCATTTGCCGGTATCCGTATCGGATATGCGCTGCCGATGGGTCAGTTTGCCTCACATGAATTTGGCACAGGAGGATATGCCTTGCTGGGCAAAAGCATTGGCTGTGAAGCCGCATGGTTTATTTCGCCTGCACTGGGGTTCGGTATTGATATATCAACCAAATCGTTTGGCTTTGCCTCTGGTTATTACCGTGACGATTATGTTGAAAGCGAACCTTCGTATAAATCGATGGATTTATTGTCGGGTCCCTACAAAGTGCAGACATTTATGGGAGGCATTTACTATAAGGTGAATATTAGCCCTAAGTTTCATTCAACGTTTAAGCTTATGGGCGGCATTTACAATGCAAGGACCCCTGATCAGTTTTATGGCGTAATCGACAACCTTTTTCAAAAAGAGAATTTCTTCTGGAAAACAGGGTCACTCGACCGGACTTTTGGTTTTTTAACGGGCGCATCCATTGATTACAATGTTTATGAGCACGTAAATATTGTGATACAGTCGGATTTCACGTATGCCGAACCGGTATTTCTTTATTACAAGGGGGAGGAATTGTATACGAGAAATATAAAAATGCCGATTTTTAACCTGGTCCCTGGAATAAACATTTATTTTTAATTTGTAAAAACACTTTGAAATATGAAAAATATCAAGAAACATTATCATATAAAAGCCTCAGCTGAGGATATTTATACTGCTTTAACCAATCCGCTTACGATCGAGATTTGGAGCGGCGCCACGGCTGTAATGGAGCCTGTTGCAGGATCTGAATTTTCATTATGGGATGGGGAAATAACTGGTTTAAACATTGAACTTGAACCCGGAAAGAAAATTGTTCAGGAGTGGTATTTCGAAGATGAAGAAGGGGTTCCTTCAGAGCAAAAATCCATTGTCACCATTAAGCTGCATACTGAAGGAAATAATACGGATGTTGAACTGCTTCATATCAACATCCCGGACGAAGCTTTTGATAATATTGTTGATGGCTGGGACAGGTATTATTTTAAACCCTTAAAAGAACTGGTCGAAGAATAAGATGGAATCGAGGATAATTCCACATAATAAGTTACGTGAGCTGAAATCCGTCTTTAAAGGTGAGGTCAACTCCGACGAATATACCCGTTTGATATATGCCACCGATGCTTCAGCCTACCGGCAGATGCCTTGTCTGGTAGTCCGTCCGGTTGATGTCATCGACCTTAAAGCTCTGATATCCTTTGCCCGAAACCAGAAAATACCGCTTATTCCGCGTGCAGCCGGCACTTCGCTTGCAGGGCAGGTTGTTGGAGGTGGAATAGTTGCCGATATATCGAAACATCTGAACCAGATACTCGAGATTAATACCGCCGAACATTGGGTGAGGGTTCAGCCGGGAGTTGTACTGGATGAACTGAATAAAATACTTGAGCCTACAGGCTTGTTTTTTGGTCCCGAAACCTCAACGTCCAACCGTTGCATGATCGGGGGCATGGTCGGAAATAACTCATGCGGCTCACATTCATTGGTTTATGGCAGCACACGTGATCATACACTTGAAGTAAAAGCCTTGTTAAGCGATGGATCGGAAGCAGTTTTCAGTACACTTTCGAAACAGCAGTTTGAAGAAAAATGTAAGCCTGAAAGTCTCGAAGGAGCCATATACCGGAACATCCGGAGTATCCTTTCCGATTCGGGAAACCAGGAAGAGATCAGGGCACAGTTTCCTGATAAATCCATTCATCGAAGAAATACCGGCTATGCTATCGATTTATTGCTCGAAAGCGAAACCTTTACCGAAACGCCTGAAGCTTTTAACTTTTGTAAGCTGATTGCCGGTTCCGAAGGGACATTATGTTTTATTACTGAAATCAAGCTGAACCTGGTTCCGCTTCCACCTAAGGAAAAAGCACTGATATGTGTTCATTGCCATACACTCGACGAAGCCTTTAAAGGCAATATTATTGCACTGTCGCACGCTCCGGTTGCCATAGAGCTTATGGATCATGTTATTCTCGAGCAAACCAAAGCAAATATATCGCAGCGTAAAAACAGGTTTTTCCTTCAGGGTGAACCAGCTGCAGTTCTGATTATCGAACTGGCTGAAAATACAAAAGAAGAAATCAATCTGAAAGCCGATGCCGTGATAGCGGAACTTCGTGCAGCCGGTTACGGGTATCATTTCCCGCTTGTTTATAAGCAGGACGTTGCCAAGGTTTGGGCCTTGCGTAAAGCCGGACTGGGAGTGCTGTCGAACCTGCCAGGTGATGCAAAGCCTGTGGCAGTTATTGAAGATACCGCCGTTAACCCGCTGGTATTGCCCGAATATATGAATGATTTCAGGCTGATGCTCAAAAGCCTGAACCTCGAATGTGTATATTATGCCCATATTGCCACTGGTGAGCTGCATCTGCGCCCGGTCCTGAATCTGAAGGATGCCGGTGATGCTGAACTGTTTCATACCGTAGCACTCGAAACCGCCCGTCTGGTAAAAAAATACCACGGATCGCTGAGTGGTGAGCATGGCGATGGACGGCTCAGGGGTGAATTTATCCCCATGATGATTGGAGCGAAAAACTATGCTCTTCTCGAAAACATAAAGCAGACGTGGGATCCGGAAGGGATTTTCAACCCGGGCAAGATTACGCAAACACCACGGATGAATAGCAGCCTGCGTTTTGAACCAGGTTTGGCAGTTAAAGAACCGGAAACCATATTCGATTTTTCGGGCACACGCGGCATTCTGCGTGCGGCTGAACAGTGCAATGGCTCTGCCGACTGCCGCAAGAGCGCTGAGATGGGCGGAACCATGTGCCCAAGCTATATGGCAAGCAAGGACGAAAATGCAACCACCCGTGCCAGGGCTAATATTTTACGTGAATTTCTAACAAATTCCCAAAAGCAAAACCGCTTTGATCATAAAGAGATTTATACTGTTATGGACCTTTGCCTTTCGTGCAAAGGATGTAAAAGCGAATGTCCCAGCAATGTTGATATGGCCAGGTACAAAGCCGAATTTCTTCAGCACTGGCACGATGCCAATGGGATTCCTCTGCGTACAAGGCTCATCGCCAATATATCAGGGATCAATAAGCTGGGGATGATCTTCCCTTCTGCTTTCAATTTCTTTGTAACCAATGTGTTTACTTCGGGAATTATGAAGAAAACATTGGGATTTGCTTCAAAACGATCCATTCCCACCTTGTATAAATTCACGCTTCGCACCTGGGTGAAAAATATGCCCGCCTCAGTTAACAGCGATATAAAAGGGAAAGTCTTCCTTTTTGCTGATGAATTTACTGATATGAATGATGTGGAAGTCGGCATAAAAGCAGTAAAACTCCTGAATAAACTCGGTTATAAGGTTGAGATTCCCGATCATGTTGAAAGCGGCAGGGCATTCCTTTCGAAAGGGTTTGTGCGCAAAGCACAGAAGCTGGCAATGGAAAATATCCTGAAACTCCAGCCCGTTATTAGTGAACAAACCCCGCTTATCGGCATCGAACCTTCGGCTATACTGAGTTTCAGGGATGAATACCCCGACCTGGTTGGTACTGAATTAAAAGCAAAAGCCCTGGCATTAGCTCCACATTGCCTGATGTTTGATGAATTTATAATGCGGGAAGTGCTGAAGGGTAATATAAGTGAATCACAGTTTACCGACACTAAGCAGCATATTCGCCTGCACGGACATTGCCATCAGAAAGCACTGGCAACAACGGGTCCTGCAATGGAAATGTTGTCGCTTCCGAAAAATTATACCGTTGATGAGATTAAATCGGGTTGTTGCGGAATGGCAGGTTCATTCGGTTACGAAAAGGAGCATTATGATGTTTCGATGAAAGTCGGTGAACTGGTGCTCTTGCCTGAAGTGCGCAAAACCCCTGCTCACACGATTATATCTGCTCCGGGTACAAGTTGCCGTCACCAGATAAAAGATGGCACAGGGCGCACCGCAATACACCCCATCGAAGTACTTTATGCAGCGCTACCGGATTAATCCCGATTAAGTAATGGAAAGCACATACAGCCCTATCGAAGTTTTTAACTTTTGTCCGCATTGCGGAAGTCGGGGTCTGACAGCAGATACCGAAAAATCGCTAACATGCAACAGCTGCGGGTTCAGGTATTTTATCAATATGAGTGCTTCAGTAGCCGTTATTATACGGAATGAAAAGGATGAAGTTCTTTTCACTGTGAGAAAGCACGATCCGGCTGCAGGAATGCTTGATTTGCCCGGCGGGTTTGTCGACCTGGGCGAAACAGCCGAGCAAGCCGTTGTGCGGGAAGTGTTCGAGGAGCTGAACCTCGAAATTATAAGCATGAAGTATGCCGCCACTTTCACCAATAAGTACCTGTATAGCGGCATATTATACCAGACCCTTGACCTGGTTTTTGAATGTGAGGTCAAATCATTTCAGCACCTTAAGGTTGCCGACGATGTTTCGGGATATGTTTTCCGAAATCCATTAACTGTGCTTCCTGAAGAAATAGGGCTGGATTCGGTAAGGGATATTGTGAAGAACATTGCAGTATTGTTATAAAACTGAGTGCAACACAGGCTGAAACGAATAATACAAAGTGTTGTAAATCATTAAATTAAGTATGCTTAATTTGCCTGCACTATTCAACCAATCAAAGTACCTTAATTACTCCGATCGCCAAATCTCAATTTCTCCACCGGAGGCAGGAACTATTCACCTGGACTGGTATAATTACCAGGTTGGTTGGAATTTGGTTTATTTAAATTAGAACGTCAGAATTCAAATAATTATAAGGTTTAGCTATATCGATTGATATGGTTCTATTATGAAAATAATCTTGGTGGAATTCTCAATACATCTAAAAATATTGTATATTTATGCGGCTTTTAATTAGTTTCTAATTTTTCATTCATTCTTAGATGCAATGCCAATGAACAAGTTCCTGACATTTATTTTTATTTTATTAGTTAGCGAATGTAAAGCAGCTACAGGCAATGCCAGTGATGGACCATTACTAGTAATTGTGGTTATGGGGCTTATGCTGCTAATCCTTGGAACCGGTTATTTTATCGATTTTTCGAGGAGTAAACTCAAAGAATTCAGGAACAGGAGAAAAATTAAAAAGAGTAATATTGATCAGGATGGTGAACTATTTAACCCGTTCGATAAGGCGATCCATGAATTAGATAGTATATCATCAGATTACCCTTTAACAAGTGCAGGATTAAATTGATGCTCATCAGTCACCAAGCATAAATGTACATAAAGAATTCAAATGTTTCAACGAACATGCCAACCCGCAATGGTTAAAGCGTTTGTTGGCATTAGTTGTTTATCTCGGAATATTAAGTTTGTCAGGATTCTGTCTGCAATCCCAAACTTTCAGGATTATTATCCGGTCTTCAAGTATCTCGTAAAATAAAATATAATCTTCAATATTCAGGCCTCTAATCTGGTCAAGTTTTGTTTTTATTCCTAATTCAGGATTTTTCGATACAGTAATAAGTTCTGTCTTAAATTTCTTTTAGAGTTTTCTTGAGTATCGTACGTTTTTATTTCTATTAGTGAAGAATTCAAGAATTTCCTGTAATTGAATTTCGGAATTTTTCGTCCAGATTACTTCTCGTCTAGCCATTCTTCTACTTTTTGATCCATCTCTGATTGTGAAATCACATTTCCTTTTTTACCTTCTTTACTTGCTAATAGCAATTCCTTTTCCTGGTCAGTTGTTAATTCGATAAAGAACTCTTTTTTCTTGTAGTCCAAAATGGTCTTAATAGCATTGAGAAAGTCAATGTCTTCAATACTGGAGATACTTTGAATTAGTTCCTGTTTCAACTGAAAAGTATTCATTTATTTATCGTTGCATCCGTTATAAAGTTACAAAATTTCTACGAATTCAGAGGAATCCTACAAATGTAAAAATACCCCATCAATAATAAGAGCTGAATTGCTATGTCTATAAGTAATACTTGATGAGTAAAAGAGATTGGCCGATTAAATAAAATCCGTTACCACTACAGGTTCCCTAAAATAAAAATCGCTGCAAATCATAGATTTACAGCGATATGTATAATTATCAGCGGAGAAGGGGGCTCATGAACCACCTCCCTATAACCCTTATCAATATTGACTTTGAGAGCAAATCTCACCCCTCCCCCTTCTATAAGCAACCTGTTCTTTTCATCCCCTTTTTTTGCTTCGCCTGCTTTGTTACCTGATACAAATATAGTGACTTTTTAGTGCATTTTAACGCACTTAATACTTTTTTTCAATAAAATCCATTTCAATAAAATTGTAATTCACAATTTGAGTGTTGATAACTTTTTCTCCCTTTTGCTGTAATTTTATCTGCCTTCCTTCTTAATTTTATAGAGTTCAATCAGTTCGATAATTTACAAATCCTTTCGCGTAATGTCAAACGATTAAACCACGTAAAAACGCTGGTTAGCCTCTCGTCGTCCCTATTAAATTTTAAGTATTTTTCTTTATTAACCTATTAAACCACTTTATGCGCTACAATAAGCAATCACTTATCCTGGTTCATTTCGAGGAACATCCTTTTTATGCTAATGATAAAAAGCGCCCATCTGAACTTGCTATCCTCCTTACTGCCGATTTTACCATGGCAGACTACTGTCAGTCCCTCTTTAACAAGGTCCTGAATATCGGATTATCCGAAATACACGCATTTCTTAAGTATCATTGTAATCTTGTCAGGGATCCCCTCAAATGGATCAATTCTCTCGAAAAGCTTATTAAAGACAACAAAGGCCTCTTTAATAATGATGACCTCCTTTTTAGAAGGCACAAGTTTATCTCACAATTCGATGTTCATCGCCACAGGCTTGAAACTGACGATCTGGTAAACACCCGCACACAAGATCTTCACGAAACGGTTAATGGTTTCACCGACAAAAGAGAATATATCTTTTCTAAAGTACTGGAAAATAGCATAATATTTGTAACCAACGAGGAAAAAATAGCATACCTCCAGGACCAGATTTATGAATACCGTCAGAACCCTCCCAAATACATACGCACTTCCGGCAAACATTTCGATGAACTCTGCCTGTCGGAAATTGACCACCTTCATGACAAGGAAGAAATTCTTCTAAAAGCCGAAATGAAACGTAAACAGTCAGCTGAAGCTATTCCGCCTGTTGAAAAAATGCAGATCACTGGAAAGCTTAATTTCTTTATCGATATTTTCTACCAGCTCATGCATGAATCGACCTTTAATGACAAACCTTTTCTAATGGCAACTGACAGGCAGATTGCAGAATATATAATCCGTCATTATATCGACAGGAATGGAAAAACCATTTCAGTCAAATCAGTTATGACTATTCTCGAAAAGAACCGGCCTGAAAAACGTCCCAAAAACAATAAAAGATTCAACCTTGGGGAAGATGCTTTTTAGTACAATGCTTATTTTCTAAAAAGGCGGAAACGCATTTTCGGAAATCTAACATTAAAAAATTGATAAATAGTATTTTAACATTGAAAAAAGGCGGAAAAATTCAGTTTCCGCCTTTTTCGCTTTTTTTTACCTTACCCTCTTTTGCACCCTTTATACCTTTTTCGATTTCGTCGCTTTGCTATTATATTCCACCTTTTGCTTTTCCTGATTAGTACATTTTTCAACAGAGTATAGCTTTTTAAAAGGGCGGAAACGCCATGTGTAAAACACAATTTTAAACTACTGATTTACTGATTATTAAACATCAAAATAGGCGGCTCCGCCCATTTTCCGCTTTTTTTGCCCTTTTTTCTTATATTATTTTGCTTCCTCAATCTTAAAACAAAAAAGAATATGGAAGCAATCATCATCCCTAAAGATCAGTTTCATGATCTCATCACTAAAGTAGACCTGATACATCTACAGGTTTCGATTCTTCACAAGAGGCCGGAAGAAGTCCTCATCGACAATCCCGAATTTATCGATTACATGCACATTTCCAAGCGTACCGCTCAAACCTGGCGCGACGAAAGGCGAATTCCTTTCACTCAGATCGGTGCAAAAATCTATTACAAGCTTTCTGATGTCATGACGCTGATCGAACAAAACACAACTCGCAGCATCACTTCCGAAGCCCGTTGACATGCACCCAATCAACTGCGCACTGCTTGCTCCTCCCCTTCCTGAACCGAGTTAAGTCATTGTTAAGTTAAATCCTTGAAATCATAAATCGAGCCATTCAGCCTTGTCGAATACAAACCCTGAAACCATTATACTCCAATGATTATAGCCCTTCTCCAATCCATCCGCTCTTTCTTTACAAAGAAAGATCCCTCAACAAATGAACATCCCGACACTTTCGAAAAAATCGAAACCATCCAGGACGCATTGGCAAAACTCCGAGCACTCTATTCTTCCCACGACCTCAAACGCTGCGAAGAAATAGCAGACCTCAACAACACTTTAAAGGAAGCCCAATCCTTCAATCCCCTTACTCCAATCCATTATTTACCAATCTCTAAAAAACACCTCATTCGCAAATACCTCTAATCCTTCTAATCCCTCACCCCTTCTCTTTCCAAAATATAAAAAAGTCCGCTTCCCTTCTCCAAAAAAGCATAAATACCGCTTTCCTTCTCCAAAAAAGCATAAATACCGCTTTCCTTCTCCTCTCAGGAGAAGGTGCCCGAAGGGCGGATGAGGTGAGAAGGTGCCCGAAGGGCGGATGAGGTGAGAAGGTGCCCAAAGGGCGGATGAGGTAAAGAGAGGGGACAGGGGTGAGTTTTTTCAATCCTTAATCCCCAACCCCTAATCCCAAAAAAAACATGGAAATCATCGCATCCTCAAATCCCGGCGGCAAAAACTTTGCCCCTGTCGAATCCGGTAACAATGTAGCCAGGTGCTACAGCATGGTACATATCGGCACCATCTCCGACGAATACAAAGGAGAGAAGAAAGAAGCCAGCAAGGTCCGGCTCACTTTCGAGCTACCTACCGAAACCAAAGTTTTCAAAGAAGAAAACGGCGAACAACCTTACGTTGTCAGCAAAGAGTTCACCTTAAGTCTTCACGAGAAGGCCTCCCTCCGCAAATTCCTCGAATCCTGGCGCGGCAAAGGATTTACCGAGCAGGAAGCCGCTCATTTTGATGTCTCAAAGCTGCTGGGCAAGCCCTGTATGCTCAATATCATTCACAAGACCAAGCTCGACGGCAACATCCGTGCCGACATCAGTTCAGTTAGTCCTATTCCCAAAGGACTATCCTGTCCGGCACCAGTGTTGTTTCCCGTTCTCTTTTCAGTAAATCATTTCTCCCAGGTAGTTTTCGACACCCTTCCCGAATTCCTTCGCGATAAGATCATGTCATCCCGCGAGTACAGGCAGCTTTCCGTCCCCGCCAACGAAGTCGTCACTCCCCCCGAACACGAAACCCCCATCGATCCCGATCCACCCATTACCGCCGACGAAGACCCCGATGATCTGCC
>CAIJPI010000325.1 GCA_903822525.1 uncultured Bacteroidales bacterium
CGCAGGGCTTTGTTGTTAAGCCCCCCCTTTCAGGATCATAAAATAATCCTGTCCCCGCTACATAGAAGCCCGAACTCGAAGAGTTCAGGGCTTTTTTATTTTATGACATGCGTCAAGCTTGCTTGTAAGCAATGGAATAAAAAAGACCAAAGCTCACGCAGTGAGCGCAGGGCTTTGTTGTTAAGCTCCCCTTTCCAGGATCATGAAATAATCCTGTCCCCGCTACTACGACGCCTTGATGCGCAGCATCAGGGCTTTTATTTTTTTAATAAAAAACTGCAAACTCTACTGATAACCCATATAAACACTGAGTCAAGTCAAGTTAAATACTAACTATTCTTTAGAATTCAGTTTGACCATTATCTCCCTGAAACTCTCCAATCCCGCTTCCAGGTTCTCAATAATATCCGCTGCCAGGTCTTCCGGATCGGGCAGGTTATCAAGATCGGCAAGGGATTTATCCTTTAGCCAGGTGATATCCAGGCTGGTTTTATCGCGGGCACTGATTTCATCGTAGGTGAACTTGCGCCAGCGGCCTTCGGGATTACTTTCAGAATTAAACAGTTCTTTGCGTTTATGCCGGTTTGCCGGGTTGTAGCAAACAATGAAATCCTTTAAATCATCCAGTTTTAATGGATTTTTCTTTAGAGTGTGATGAATATTGGTCCGGTAATCGTACACCCAGATTTCCCTGGTCCATGGGTCTTTGTTGGCGGGTTTGTTATCAAAGAAAATAACATTGGCTTTTACGCCCTGGGCATAGAAAATACCGGTTGGCAAACGAAGTATGGTATGCAGGTTGGTTGTTTCCAGCAGTTTTTTGCGTACGGTTTCACCGGCACCGCCTTCGAATAAAACATTATCCGGAACAACAACGGCTGCCAGGCCGGTTGTTTTCAGCATGGAGCGGATATGCTGAACAAAGTTTAATTGCTTGTTGCTGGTGGTTGCCCAGAAATCCTGGCGGTTGTATGTTAAATCGTCACGTTCCTGCTCACCTTCATCGTTGGTAAAGGTTTGGCTGCTCTTTTTACCGAAAGGCGGATTGGCTAACACATAATCATAAGTAATCGGTGATGCTGCAATTAATGCATCGGCAGGTGAAATGAAATTATCGCTGTCGATATCGCCGATATTGTGAAGGAACAAATTCATTAAAGCCAAACGCCTGGTTCCGGCAACAATCTCGTTACCGTAAAAGGTTTGGAGTTTTATAAACTTATTCTGGTCTTTGTCCAGTTTGTTGTTGGCGACCAGGTAATCATAAGCAGCCAGAAAGAAGCCTCCTGTGCCACAAGCCGGATCGGCAATAGTCTTCATCGGTTGCGGCTGAATGCATTCAACCATGGCCCTGATTAACGGGCGTGGTGTGAAGTACTGGCCGGCACCGCTTTTTACGTCCTGTGCATTTTGCTCCAGCAGCTTTTCGTAGATATCGCCTTTTACATCGGCACCCATTACCAGCCATTGTTCGCTGTCGATCATATCAATGATTTTTGCCAGCATGGCCGGATCCTGGATTTTATTCTGGCTCTTGGTAAATATCTGCCCTAGTATCCCTTTTTGTGTGCTTAATTCCCGGAGCAAAGTAACATAATGGATTTCGAGGGAAGCGCCTTTTAGTTCCGTTAAGCTTTCCCAATTATATGCCTTTGGAATATTAAGCTCCCGGTTATGCGGCGGCTTGCCATATTCATCGGCCATTTTAAGGAAAAGCAGGTATGTAAGCTGCTCCAGGTAATCGCCATACCCAACGCCTACATCGCGCAGGGGATTGCAGAAGGACCAGACTTTGGAGACTATGGAAGACGTGTTATTACTCATTTTATTTTTTCTTTCATTTTTGGCGTCAAAAAGCACCCTCCTGTTTTGGGTGCACCTTTGAACTCAATTATTCCAACTTTTGTAGCTATTCTTAAGTATCTTTCAATGGTTGGCTTTGACTTACCTCTTTTTGCAGCAATATTAAGTGTTTTTGCGCCTTCATTAGTTAAGATTAGGATTGTTAACCTTATAACCTCTTTTCTTACACCATCATTTACACCATCATTTACACCATCATTTACACCATCATCTATCAGACTATTTACACTATCATTTACTGTATCATTTACTGCATCAAGTTTTGTATCATTGCTTTTAGTTGCTCCCTCAGTTGCTCCCTCAGTTGCTGTAGCAGTAATTGGTATTATCGTTTTAAAAGTAACACCTTCAATAAATTGCACTGTACCCTTATCCGAATATTCTTTTATAAGCCTGTTAACATTCATAATGCCTGATCCCAGTTCATCAACCCGACCTAATTGGATGAAGAACTTGGCAATGGCCGGATTCTTAGGAAACGGCGCAAAATTATCCGGATCAATTGGCCCATGACCATGCGGATTATTGGCATTTTCGGTTTCTACCCTGTCAGTATAAATAATAAATGAGCAAGGATGAGCATTGGTGTATTCGCGGTGAACAATCATATTGGCTACAACTTCCCTGAATATCTTAGTGCGCAGGCTTACCCGTTGATCTCCTTCCATATAAAACTTGTCGGGAAGGCTCCTGGAAACAAATGCCATTAGCTGTTCGTAGGCTTCAACCAGGTTGGTTTGAATATATTCCCTGTCATCATAACGACTAGTATCTTGTATTCTAACTAACGCATCTATTTTATAATGAGGAACAATGTGCTGAATAACTTCGTCCTTCCCGAACAGTAACGCAGCCGCTAAAGTATAGCCTTCCTGCCCGGTTTGAAAATCGCGTTTCCACAAACCGGCCTTTTCCAGCATCTGTTTTTCGTTTAAAGCCAGCCAGGGATGATTGGAATTATTGCTGCTGATCAGGTTCCTGATTTTAGGAAATAATTCCGTTTTAAAATCTTCGAACCGAAGAGCCGGGTAAATTATTCCTTCACTGTAATGATTACGTTTGCGATTGTGTATTTCGGCAATCTGGTGGGCATGGGTTACCCTGAAATCGCCGTCGTTGCTGCGGTCAAAAATAACTCCGGCAGATTTATGAACCTGCGAACTGGCCGGCACCTGGATATGAATAATCCATTTGCCTTTTACCTCGTATTTTTGCGGGAAAAGAATAAAAGGAGGGTCGAGTTTTTGCTGATTGTTTGTGAGATTTACCAGGTTGGTAATCATGGTTGTAACCTGGGATTCTCCCACTCCTAAAATATCGCCATTATTATTTACACCCAGGATAATATCTCCTCCATCACGGTTGAGCATGGCATAGATTGATTCGAAAAGGTTATAAGGCAAAGCGATAGCAGCCTTTTTAAATTCAAGGCGGATATTCTCCTTTTTTTTCAATAATCGCTTTACACGCTCTATGTTCATTTTAAACTATATCATTATCGTCGTAACCATGATAATCATTCCCAAAGTTAGCACGATTTTTAAGAATTGGATGAAAAACGCCCTTTTCAGAATGTGTCGCTTTACTAACTTAGAGTTAAAGTGCTGATATCAGTTTAATTGCTTGTATAGCTTCCTCCGAAAATTCATCCAGATCATTTTCCGAAATAATTCCATCACTCAGTTGTGCTGCTATAATGAACAGATATGTTGATCCTTTCATATCATCATACCGCCTTGCAATGTGTTTGTCGAAACTGGCAATTTGCTTGTAAAGCGAGTAATAGGCTTCGCGGTTGTCAATTGCCTTGTTTTTCCATTCGGTTAAAATAGTATCCGCATCAAACAGCCCTTTTGCAAATTCCTTTTGCAGGCCTGCTTCAATTATTTCGCGGGCGGTTTTTTTGTCTTTTTTTGAGAGTTCCATTTCAATCGGTCATTTTGGTTAAATATCAGATTTTCTTATAAACGCTGTCCCTTTCCGTATCAATGCTTCCACCTTCGTAACCACACTCGCCCATCCTTGGAGAATTAACTACCGGCATACCGGCATAATCAGCAAAATCAGAACATACTTTTTCATGCTTTTCGGAGCATTTCTCACAGAAAAAAGCATCCTCATCATAATTACAGGAAGTACACAAATTTACAGCCGGTTCACTTTTGCACATTACACACATTATCTTTAAGGGCTCGTTGCGCGATAGCAGAAGAATGTTTTCTTTCAGGTTTAGCTGATACTGCTTCAGTCCTTTTAGAAATACCCTGGTAGTGGTTCCAAAATCATAATCGTGATATATCTTGACCTGAGGCTCGAAAACGAACTTTACCTTATAGCTCATACTCACTTTAAACTGTTTATGACCAAACTCACTCATATGTCCACAGCATTCAAGCCAGATTTCGCGAAGGAATTGGTCGATTTTTTTCATGGTTGCATCGCCTTTTACAAGTAAATGCAGGAACATTTTATTAGCTTCAACTTCAATATGGCAATAGTTTTGGACTTTGTCGCCGGTATCAGCCTTTTCTTTTTCGGCAAGGTGTTTCGCAAGGTGTTTACCTATTTCTTTTTGCGAAAATATCTGGTTACAATACAGGCATTTGCCTTCGGATGTTAAAATTGTTTGTGTCATATTAATTGTCTGAACTGTGGTTGATGTAATTAAAATGAAATTTATGAACTCGTTTTGTAAGGGACCTGCTTTTCAGCAGCCAATCCCATTTCATGTTTATCAAGTTTATCATCTGAATCATAGTTCAGACTTACTAATTTCCCTTCAAACGCCTTTTTCAAAATACTCTGCCTTAATGTTTCCGCCTGCAGCAAACTTTGGATGATGGTTTCTTCTATTTTATCGCAAACGGTAAGTTTCCTTTCTAATTCATCAACAATTAGTTGCTGTTCCTTTAAACCCGGTAACGAGATTGGAATTTCATTAGCAATCTTCAAATTCAAGTTTGCCATTGTAGTACCGCCAGCATTATCGGTAAGATATTTCCTAGTGGGTTGGCTGCTAAGAAAATAGTAAAGATAAAGAGAGTTTAAGTGATTTGTTTTAGGTCGAAAATACAAACTTCCTGTGCCACAGAACCAACCACTTTCTTTTACACTTACTAAACCACATCTACCCATTTCGCCTCTTCTACCCATAATTACATCACCTTCCACCAAAATATAATTTGGCAGGCTATTTCTTTTCTCTTCTGATATAGCGTATGATGAATCAGCCTGTATTTTCCCCGCTTTAATATGCATTGGATTGATAAGCGGGATCCCTTTTTCAATATAATCTTCCTTATGCAGTTGAGTGCCGAATGGTCCGATTTGAATTTTCTCAGTGACTTCTTTTAAAATAAATTTCTTAAAACTGCTATTTACAAACGCCCATTTCAATAAACTTTGGCGGTAAACTTTTAATTGCTGTTGTGCGATTAGTAGTTGTTGTTTGCCGTTATCCAAATCGCTGAGGAGTTCTTCAATTTTTGAGACAATAAGTTGTTGTTCGGGAAGTGGAGGTATCGGCAACATGTAATTCCATAGGATATTTGGATCAACATGAGGAATGCCAACACCTTTTGCTCTTGTATTTATTTCAATAAATTTGGATTGTAGAAAATAGTACGCATAGTTAGTATCAATATTCGGAAATTTGAGTTTAACCAAAGTGCTACCTAAAGCACCACTTATAGCTTTGCCCACATAACCAGAACGCGAGCCATCCCAAACCATTAAGAAGTCACCTTCTTCGCACAGAACACAACCAATTCCATCTGTATATTCATCAATTTCCTTTTTTTCAAACGCTTTGATATTAATATATGGGATTCTATTCTCATCAGTTGGTACAGGTGAAACTCGCTTCGGCTTTTTTCCCTTGACTGAGATGACATAGTCTCCAAGTTTAACTACCTGCCAATGCTTTGGTATTATTTTTACTTCACTCATTTTATGATTCAGACAAAATATTTATAAAAATGAGGGAATATACTGATTATCAATTTTCTCCAGCACATTATCATTAAAGAGAGTTTGATTGGCATAGGATATAGTTTTGTCGTGCATCAGTTTCCCAATAATAATTGAAGGATGAATCTGCAATGAATCAGCGCAGTCAACAATTGTTTTCCGCGAAAGGTAATTCAGTTTTGGCTGTAAAAAGCGGGTTATGTCATTGTGTTTCAGCAAGTCCGAAGCAAATATATTGGCCTCATTTTCCAATTCATTTTTTTCATCTTCTTTAAAATTATCTACGAAAAAGGTTTCGGGTGAATCGAAATGATTAAGAATATGTCCTATTTCATGTGCTAAAGTGAACCAGAAATTATCAATCCGTTTGTAACGGCCGGTATAGACAATTACAGGAGTTCCTTCCACAAAAAATGCCGCGCCATCCAGGTAGGTTTTCTGTAAATGGGGCAATACAAAGAATATTACTCCTGCAGATTTCAGATCACGGAGGAAAAGATTAATACCATTATCCATATTTGTAAAGACATGTAAAAGCTTGCACAGACTAAGAAGGATATCTTTGTCGTAAGCTCTTACTTTGTACTGTTTGGCGGTTAGCAATGCTTTCTGATACCAGGTATAGGTATAAGCTGCATTATATTGGTTCATCTTTTCTGACTTTCGCGCGAGAAGCGGCATAGCCTTTTGGTCTAAGGCAGTAAAATCAAGAGTTTCCATTTCCCAGTATTTCAGGATGCTTTCCTCCAACTGGTTAGATGTAGAAAAACCTGGAAGCCATTTTTTATTAACCATGTCGCGAATCGGCATTCTTTCGTAAATCTTGGCTTTGATATCGGCTTGAATTTCTTTTTCTGATTTTTCGCTTTCGAGCCAAAGCCGGTAGTTAGCATCCAGATTCAACCAATACTGAGGTGAGGTTTCAAAAACTTCGGATAATACTTTAGCCATTTCAAGTGTAATGGGTTGCTTGTCCTGTAATATTTTATTTACATGTTTAAGTGTAATTCCAATCACTTCAGCCAGGTCTTCCTGATTCCAGTTCCTGTATTCCATTTGTTCCCGAATAAAATATCCGGGACCAAATTTTTTCGCGGGTCTTAATGCTATTGCTGTTGCCATATTTTGCGGTTTTTAAGAATAATGATTAGTGATGTCGATGATGATAAATTCGCCGATGGATTTTTCATTGTTTTGCCATTCAACTATCATTTCCATCCGGTACTTCAGCTTTAATCGCATTGAAAATCTTGATTCATAGCCCTGAAGTTTTTCAAAATTCAATCCTTTGTCATTCCATAAATCATAAATATCCCTGGCAGCTTCGATTTGTTGTATACGAGCAAAAAATTTATCGGTAATATCTTCAGGAAGCCTGTATTTCTTAGACTTGCCCTCAGTATATAGTTTTTCTAGGTCTTTATTATCAAATCTGAAGTCCATACTATTCGAATTGCAAAGGTATTACATTTATATTAAAAACAATACACTAATAAGTACTAATAGGTTAAATTATGTTATAACATTTACTTTGTAGTATCATTTTGTATATCGATTTAGATTTACACAACTTCATTCCCCTTATTTGACAAGGTTTACGCCGCCAACACCTCATTCAATTCATCAATTATCACTTCGGTTTCTTCACCAAACATTATCTGAACTGTGATTGAGATGATTTATGAGATGATCATGATTTAGTTCATCATTTTTGTCATTTTGATCACAAGAATCATAGTTCAGACAACTTGCCAATTGTATTGATTTTCTCGTTATTCAAACACCTTAAAGTACTCGTCGAACAAATAAATACGGTTGCGTTGGCCACCGGTTACTTCACGCAGTATTTTCAGCTTTTCAAAATCCTCAATCAGTTTATAGGTCGATACCAGCGAAAGCCCGGTAAGTTGAGCTACCCTATCGGGCCGCACAACCGGGTCAACAAACAGGGATTGCAATAATACCTGGGCCGATTGCATTTTTTTTCCTAATGTTACAATACGGGTTGTTTCACAATCCTTCTTTAAAGCCAGGATATTTTTTAATCCCTGTACTGCTTTATCACAGGTTTCGATTACACCCAGGATAAAGAACCGTAGCCATGTTTTCAGGTCGTTTTTTGTGCGTACCAAAGTCAGGTTTTCGTAGTACAGATTCCGGTTACGGTCGAAGAAATCGGATAAATACAATACCGGTTTTTTCATTATGCCTGCCTGTATGGAATACAAGGTTATCATGAGCCTGCCTATACGTCCGTTACCATCGAGGAAAGGGTGTATGGTTTCGAACTGATAATGAGCCAAAGCTATTTTTAACACATGCGTTAAGCCGGTTTTATCGTTATGAAGAAAATTTTCGAGGTCGCCCATTAAAGGATCCACTTCCTGCCAGGTTGGGGGTATAAAAGCAGCATCTATCAAGGTTGCGCCTCCAATCCAGTTTTGGCTGCTGCGAAATTCGCCGGGTAATTTATGTTCACCGCGCACCCCGCTCAATAAGGTTTTATGGGCATTTTTCAGCATTCGCGAGGAAAGCGGCAGTGTATTTAACTGTTCAATAGATTGATTCATGGCAAGAATGTAATTGTTAACCTCGCGCCAATCATTTCGTTTCTCAGGAACAATTTCATCCTCTTTCAGCAATGCTTCTTCCATATTGGTATGAGTGCCCTCAATCCGACTGGATACAGTTGCTTCCTTAACCACATGCAGTCTTATAAAATGCTCTACATCCGGCACAAGTTCGGCATAGGCATTTAATTCGCCTAATTTGATATTTGCCTTTTCCAACAGAGAGAACAGATCAGTTTCATCAAACTGGTAGTACTTATTTATCCTTTCGGGTTGAAACGCTTTATACCCGGTAGCTTGAATATAATTACCTGCCTTAAAATTCATTTTTACTTTTTTGTTTACAAAGTTAAATAAAAAAAGCTTAATTTAAGTTTGTTGCCATTAAACTTAAATAACGTTTTTCTTATTTAAGTTTCCTTAAGCGGCCAACGCTTCATTTAATTCATTAATGATCACTTCAGTTTCTTTTCCAAATATTGTCTGAACCTTGATTTTTCCTGATTAATGGATTACCTTGATTCAATCATGCCAATCATGAGAATCTTTTAAATCATGGTTCAGACATTTTTTTTCATGGTTCAGACATTTTCATGGTTCAGACATTTTCACCGTTGAGCAATTTATTATTGTGTACTCTTTTGAATTCCAGGCTTCTGCCTCCGAAATTAATCAACAGCCCAATTCCCATTTTATAGGCTTCGAGGTAGTTCATTGCCTGGGCTAA